>NZ_JAHKSP010000065.1:0-25388 GCF_021733735.1 Mycetohabitans sp. B2 | reverse complement strand
GTGTCGTTATTTTATTGCCGTCCCCACGCGCCAGCAAAGTACAGCCTGATTCGCCGATCCCATCGACGACAAGGATCGCAGCCTGATCGAATCCAGACGGATAGAAAGTCGAAGCGGCATGAGCGATATGATGCGGAACAAAGGCTAATTTGCTGCCAAACTGATGGTCTAGTAGCGCATCGATTGCACCGGGAACTTGCTGGAGCTTGGCAAGAAAAATGCCCTCTCCCTGCGCACTTCCCCAATCACCCGGTAGGCTGAGCGAATCGAGTTTGAATTCACGCTTTCTGAGGGCGGGATCAAACGAGTAGGCGATGCCATCCAAATCCGTGGCTTTTAATCCTGCATGGGAAAGGCAAAACTGTATGCTGTTTTTCGGTAGCTCAGCCGGGCCACTTACACAAGCTTCTTTCGCATGCTTGATTCGGGTGAATCGCTCTTCTTCGACTGCCGCTACGATCTTGCCGTCGATGACAATCGACGCGGAGGATTCATGATAGGCGGAATTGATACCAAGGATTTTCATATTAGCGTGGCTCATTCATAATATAAACCACTATAGGCTTAAATCGTGAACTAACCAAACATTATTTCTTTTTCAAAACCGCCAAAATTGCACTAAAAAGGACGCAAGCAACGTGCAACAATAGAATTATCCGCTCGGCCTCCTTGGACTTGCTTATTCCCGTGCCAAACGAAACGGTAGATGCTTCGAGTACCTGCATTTCGATATGGCGCCCGGCAGTCGTCGTGAGGCTGACCCAAAAAACTGGACCATTCAAAGGTAGAAAAATCCGGCATGATGCAACCGTATTGGAATCGCGCACCCGATGTCAATGAAAGGACGCGAACATTGTGCCGTGCCACATGATCGAGCGGGTGACGAATGGGCGGCAGTGGGCTACTTGACGTGAACCTTGATCGTCTGGCTCATTTCGGGCCCATACGAGCGATGCGCGCCGTCGGCGAACTGCATCGTCAGCGTATGGTCGCCGGGCGTCAGCGTGACGTCCGTTTCCGTCTGGCCCTTGCCGTAGTGAATCGAATGATCATTGACTGGTACAACCTCACCGCTGGGCAGCGCTTGACCGTCGACCAGCAAGTGATGGTGGCCCGTTCCTGGGGTCATGTCGCCGGCCGGCGCCACCTTCATCCCGTCCACTGCGAACTTCAGATGGATAGGATTGCTAACCTGTGCACCATCCTTCGGCTCAACAAAGCTCACGTCGGCGGCATGCGCGGTGACACAGCCCGCAAACAGCGCTGACAATAGCGTCGTAGTACGGCACAGCGACTTCGCAAAGGCACAGATCATGACGAATTGCTCCTCGTGACAAGAAACCAACAAGGGATGCGACCGCGCCGATCGGCCACGATCGGCTTCAGCCGCGCTGTGCAAAGTATGCCATGCAAGCCTGCCGGACCTCCCCGACGCATGCCGGTGAATCATGACACTGATTGATACCGGTCAGAACTCGATCATCGCGAAGTCCGCCTTGCCAACATCGCAAAGCGGGCACCGCCAATCGGCAGGCACATCCTCCCAGCGGGTCCCTGGCGGGATTCCGTCGTCCGGCGCGCCGTACGCCTCGTCATAGACCCAGCCGCAGATCACGCAAACCCATTGCCGGAACGCGACCACATCAGGCTCCACCGAAGCCGGCTGGACCGCGGCGGCGGTATCAAGCCCTGCAGCGAGGTCAGCCTGACGTGGTGTGTCACGCGCTGGGTCGTGTCCGGCTGCCGGTGCGTCCAGCGATACGATAAGCGGTTGAGCTTGCGGCGTTGCATTAGCAAACCTGGCGTGCAATTGCCGATACAGCGTCACCGCCTCGTCCGGGCCCAGGTCGATCCAGTAAGGCTCCCCTGCATGGTCGTTGAGCCGGTGGGCGGTGAATTGAATCTCGACAACAGCGCCTTTCTTATACATACAGAAAATCGTGACAAGGAGGAAAGCGCGACGCCCTAGCCGCCAGCGCGAAGCCGATATTTTATCGGCAACGTCCAGTTAGATTGTGTCATTAGCGTTGTCAATCGATTTCGGGATCGGCAACACCGCGCCGCTCAATGGAACGGTGGAGGAACTTTCCCGCCATTGGCGGCCAGCGCATGCATCAACTTGTCATGCAGCCGCTCGATTGTCGCCGGGTCGTCAATCGGGCCATTGCAGCCCAATTCGCCGGCAAGCCGGCTGCGCTGCGCAAGGCCGTCGTCGACATCCAACGCGGCCAACAGGTCGGTCAACGATCGACGCCAATCCAGCGCACGCCCACTTTTGCGCACCCGGGCATCCAGCACGGCGGCGACATCAACGCCACTCAGCGGTGTTGGCGCCGGAAACGGCGCGTCGGTCGATACCGTAGCCGCTGCTGGATCCGGCGCGGGTTCCGGCGAAACGATGCACGCGTCCGGCCTCGCGCTACGCAGCAGCTTGCTCACAATATCACCAAAGATCGTCATCGCTTCCTCCGCAGACTTGAAACACCGAGCGGCAACGGCAGTCGCAACGGCGCTCTTCTATGCTATGAGACGCCATAACCACGATTCCGCCATTTATATTGGATATTCTCAATGGCCGGCGGCTACGCGATCGACAATGAATATCGTCTAACCGCCATCCAATGCCCAATACAGCGTTACTACGTTGGTCAGCCATCCTTGCTTCAGCCGCATCAGCTCCTGCACGGATTCGTAGCCGCTGCGCTGTGCATCGAGCCGTTCGAGGTAAGTTGCCACTCCACTGCGATAGCACCGCTCGATCAGGCGCCCGCAATCCGCATTGGCATTGGCATTGGCATTGGCATTGGCATTGGCATTGGCATCGGCATTGGCATCGGCATTGGCATTGGCATTGGCATTGGCATCGGCATCGGCATCGGCATCGGCATCGGCATCGGCATCGGCATCGGCATCGGCATCGGCATCGAGATTGTGGACCGCCTGTTGTGCAACAAGCGGCACGCTAAGCGCATGGCGCGCGGACAGCCTGCCGTCGCAGTAGGTCGGATGCCAGCCTCGCCGCCACTGGAGCAAATGACAGTTAACGAAGGGCCTGACTGAGTCCCAGCGGCACGGCGCTCCCCGGGGGAGCCGAAGTCTTTCCCCCTATCAGGGCTTGCCACCGCGCGCTGTGACGCGCCGCCGCGGCGCCCGGCAGCGAAGCGTCGGCATGAAGCTTGCTGTCCCAGCGAGCAAGTGCACCATCGAAGCATCCGGCCATTGGAAATCGCTATCTTTAACATTAACGGCCTGCGGGCGCGACTCGGCCAACTGCTGGAATGGCTCGAGCACGAGGGGCCTGACGTGGTCTGCCTGCAGGAACTGAAGACACCCGACGAGCGCTTTCCGGCAAGCGACCTGGAGCGGGCCGGCTACGGCGCGCTCTGGCGCGGCCAGGCAGCGTGGAGCGGGGTCACGATTCTGGCGCGTGGCGAGCAGCCACGTGCTGTGCGACGGGCGCTGCCCGGCTTCGAGACCGACACGCATAACCGGTACCTGGAAGTCAGCGTCGCTGGCTTGCTAATCGCGTCGTTATACTTGCCGAACGACAATCCGCAGCCCGGCCCGAAGTTCGATTACAAGCTCGCCTGGTTTGACAAGCTGATCGAGCACGCGGCGACGATGGTCAACGACAGCCGGCCCGTCGTGCTAGCAGGTAACTATAACGTGGTGCTGACTGACGAGGATATTTACAACCCCCGCTCGTGGCTGAAGGATGCGTTGCTACAGCCGCAGAGCCGGCAACGATATGCGCAACTGCTCGCGCAAGGCTGGACCGACGCGCGGCGCGTGTTGCATCCTGATAAGCGGAACTACACGTTCTGGGATGACTTCCGGCAACACTGGCAGACCCACTCCGGGCTGCGAATCGAACATCTGCTACTCAACCGCGCGCTTGCGCCGGCGTTGACCGCCGCGGAGGTAGACATATGGGGCGCGGCCAGTCACAAGCGAGCGACCATGCACCGGCCTGGATTGAACTGCGATGGGATAGGGACGCGGACGGCGGGCCGGCACACCCCAAGCGCAACACACAGGCCCAACGCACGAACGGAGACTAGGATGCGCAAGGCACTGGATGAATACACGCGTAAGCGCGACTTCGACACCACCCCAGAGCCGCCGATGCAAACAGGCAAGTCCCCAGCACGGCGGGGACGGGCCAATCATGCATTGCAGTTTTGCGTGCAGAAGCACGACGCAACGCAGTTGCACTACGACTTCCGCCTCGAGTTGGATGGCACGTTGAAAAGCTGGGCGGTCCCAAAGGGGCCTAGTCTGGACCCGCATGTCAAGCGCATCGCGATCCATGTGGAGGATCACCCACTCGACTATGCGGCGTTCGAAGGTCATATTCCAGAAGGCCACTATGGCGCGGGCGACGTGATCGTATGGGACCGCGGCGTCTGGGTGCCAGACGGCGATCCCGCCGAGGCCTACCGAAAAGGCCGGCTGACCTTTCGCCTTGACGGCGAAAAGCTCGCCGGCCGCTGGCATCTCGTGCGCACCCGGCTGAAAGGCAAGCAAGAACAATGGCTGCTGATCAAATCGGACGACAACGATGCGCGCTCCGAATCCGAGTACGATATCGTACAAGCGCTACCGGACAGCGTGCTCAGTGACCGCACCCTGCGGCCCACGACATCGGCCCGACAACTCGCGACGCGTCAGGCGGCGCGCAAGCGGCAACCTGAAACGGCAAACGACGCGTCGGCGCAAGCCCCGCTGCGCAAGCCCGTCACGACACAGAACCGGCGTAGGTCCCACTGGCCCGCGCTGGACGGTGCACGCGCCGCGCCGCTGCCCGAATCGCTCAAACCGGCGCTCGCGACGCTGGTGGACGCCGCTCCGGCCGGCCACTGGCGGTATGAAATTAAGTTTGATGGCTATCGAATCCTGGCGCGGATCGACGGCGATGAGGTCAAACTGTTCACCCGCAACGGCAACGACTGGACCTCGAAGATGCCGCGCCAGGCAGAAGCGCTGAGCCGCCTGGGACTCGACTCGGCATGGCTGGACGGCGAAGTGGTGGTCCTCGACAAAGCAGGACTGCCCAACTTCCAGTCATTGCAAAACGCGTTCGATGCGCGGCGCAGCAACGGGATTGTCTATTACTTGTTCGACGTGCCTTACTTGAATGGCATGGACCTGCGCAACGTGCCGCTAGAGCCGCGCCGTGCCACGCTGACTGCGCTGCTCGAGCACCATGAAGGCGACGTGCTGCGGCTGTCGCGTGATTTCGATGAGTCACCGGAGTCGATGCTCGACAGCGCATGTGAGATCCAACTCGAGGGCGTGATCGGCAAGCAAGCTGGCAGCCTGTACGCGTCGCGCCGCACCACCGACTGGATCAAACTTAAATGCAAGCACCGGCAGGAGTTCGTCGTGGTCGGCTACACCGAGCCGAGAGGCAGCCGGCAGGCATTCGGCGCATTGCTGCTCGGCCTACACGATCCCGATACCGGCGCACTGCGATACGCGGGCAAAGTCGGCGCCGGATTCAGTGAAGCGACGTTGCAATCTGTGCTCGGGCGGCTAGACCCGCTGCGCACGAGACATGCCGCGTTGGACAACCCGCCGAGTAGACGCGAGGCAACGGGCGTGCACTGGACCCGACCTGAATTGCTTGCCGAGGTGGCCTACGCAGAGATGACGCGCGAGGGCATCATCCGTCATGCCGTCTTTCGCGGATTGCGCACCGATAAACCAGCCAGCAACATCGGACCAGAACACGCAGTGCCGGCTGACGCCATTGCGGCAGCGCCCGCACGTCGTGGCCGCGCGCGGGCCGGTCCACCGGCCGATGCGCCACCCGACGCACGCGCCGAGACGGAGACGGTCCGCGGCGTCCGGATTACGCATCCGCAGCGCATCATCGATTCGGCCAGCGCGACGACCAAGCGCGAACTCGCGGAATACTACACATCGATCGCGTCGCGAATACTGCCGCATCTAAAATCGCGCCCCGTGGCGCTGGTGCGCGCGCCGGACGGCATCACGGGCGAGTTGTTCTTTCAGAAGGACGCCGGCAAGCTGCCGATTCCCCATATCCACATGTTGGACAAGGCCTGCGCGGGCCAGCCTGTGATGACGATCGACAGCGCGCAAGCGCTCGTCGGGGCAGCACAGATGGGCGCCATCGAGTTGCATACATGGAACGCGACCACCGAGCGGCTCGACCAGCCCGACCGTTTTGTATTAGACCTCGATCCGGACCCGGCGCTACCGTGGAAACGAATGATCGAGGCAACACAACTCACACTGGCCGTGCTGGACGAACTCGGCCTGAAATCATTCCTGAAAACCAGCGGCGGCAAGGGGATTCACCTGGTGGTGCCGTTGACGCCGTCGCAGGGATGGGCAGACGTGAAAGGGTTCACACAAGCGCTTGTCCAGCATATGGCGCGACAGCTGCCGGACCGATTCTCGGCGGTATCCGGCCCGAGGAACCGGGTCGGTCGTATTTTTATCGACTATCTACGCAACGGCCAAGGCGCGACGACGATCGCGCCGTACGCGGTCCGCGCCCGAGCGCAGTTGCCCGTTTCGGTTCCAATCCGGCGTGACGAACTCACGTCACTGAAGAGCGCCAATCAATGGACGATCGCCAACCTTCACCACCGTCTCGCCGAACAGGATACCGATCCGTGGCACGGCTACGCTCGCGTCCGGCAGACGATCACCGCGCAGATGCGCGAGCGAATCGGCATGAAGGAAGCGATTCGCTTGATCCGCGGTGCCGCTCAATGACCGAAATAGACCGAGTTCACTGAGTTCGCAGGCCTTGCCGCATTGTCTCGGCCTGCGCCGGATTGCACGGAGCCGCTCATCGACGAGCCAGCGCTGGTGTACGCGATACTCTGTTGAGCATCGACGCGTGCCTGCGCGGCGTGAATGTTATCCGGATAATAGGGATCGGCCGACTCCGGGCTATAACCAGCCTTTTCAAGTTGAACCAATTCCGCGCGCACTTGCTCCCGCGTCAACGGGCCTTTCTGTTGCGCAAACGAGGCAAGCGGGGTGGCAACAATTGAAGCAGCAATGGCTGCATAGACGATGGACTTCATGATTTAACCTCCAGACTTGTTTTTAAGGCACCAAGCCTGCTGCTCGGGCCCACAACTGAAGTCTAGAAAGGCCATCGGACAGAAAAAACCGCTAGTTCAGCCATACACTATTACATTTTATATAACAATAGTATGGCTAGTAACGTCACCGCGCGTGGCCCGCGAAGATCACGGCCGCCCCAGTACCGCACACAGCTGCTCCGCAGTGTACGGTTTGCGCAACGCTTCCCAAGCGAAACCCAGATCGCAGTCGCACGGAACATCATTGCCAGAGGTGAAGATCACGCGCAGACTGCGCTGCACGTCGACCGAGCGTTGGGCCAATTCGATCCCCGACATGCCAGGCAGCATGATATCAGTGAGCAATACGTCGAACCGGTCGCGCCGAATCGCGTCCAGCGCCTCCTCCGCCGTGCCCGCCGCGATTGTCACGTGCCCCTGCATCGACAGGATTTCCCGCACCGCCTCGGTCGCTGCCGCGTTGTCGTCGACCAGCAGGATGCGCAAGCGATTGGCACGCGCGGCTGGGTCGTCCAGCGCCGGGGACTGGTGCGCACTGGCCACCCCCTGCAACGGCTGGTCAATGCGTTTCGCGGGCTGCGGAGCGCGGCGTGGCGCGACAGCCGCATTGCTTGAAGCCGGCACCGGCGAGCGTGCCCGGCCGGTGGCAACGGACACGTCGTGATCGCCGAGCACGGCGCGCAAACGCGCCGCCAACTGCTCACGGCTGTATGGCTTGCGCAGCAGTTCGACGCTGTTGTTCAGCCGCGCGTTGTCCTCGATCGCATCCTTGGTGTAGCCGGACGTGAACACGATCTTCAACCGCGGCCGCAAGCGCAACGCAACGCGCGCAAGCTCGAGGCTGCGGATCGAACCCGGCATCACCACATCCGAAAGCAGTACGTCAACATGCACGCCGCTGCGGATCAATGCCAGTGCCTGATCTGCGTTGTCCGCGCGCAGCACCCGGTAGCCGAGTCCCATCAACGTCTCGGCCACGGTGGCCTGCACGGCCTGGTCGTCCTCGACCACGAGGATCGTCTCGTGGCCGCCCTGCGGCGCCGCACTCGGCAGCACCCGCACCGTATCGGCCGGCGCCGTGGAGCGCGGCAGGTAGATGCGCACGGTCGTGCCCCGTCCCGGCTCGCTACGGATCAGAATATGCCCGCCGCTTTGCTTCACGAAGCCGTACGCCATGCTCAAGCCCAGCCCTGTGCCCTGCCCTTCCGGCTTAGTGGTGAAAAATGGATCAAACGCCCGCTCGATCACGCTGGGCGGCATGCCGGTGCCGGTATCGGTGACCGCCAACGTCACATACTCACCAGGGCGCAAATCCGGAATGCCGGCCACCGGTTGCGGGCCGAGCACCGCATTGGCCAGCGTCAGCACCAGCCGGCCTCCATCGGGCATCGCATCACGGGCGTTGATGGCCAGATTCAGGAGCACGTTTTCGAGTTGATGGCTGTCTACGAGTGTGTTCCAGAGTCCGTCGGCCACCGTTGTCTCGATATGGATCGTCTCGCCAAGCACGCGTCGCAGCAAGTCGTCCATGCGGTGCAGCACACCGCTGAGGTTGACGACCTGGGGCTTGAGCGGCTGCTGACGGCCCAGCGCTAGCAATTGCGCGGCTAGCTTGGCTCCGCGGTTCACCGCGTCGATGGCCTTGCCGAGCCGCTCACGGCTCCACGCATCGTCGCCATGGCGATTCTCGAGCAACTCGAGGTTGCCACGCAGTACCTGCAGCACATTGTTGAAGTCATGCGCGACACCACCGGTCAACTTGCCGATCGCCTCCATTTTCTGCGACTGGAACAGCGCGGTGCGGGTTTCCTCCAGCGCCTGGGCTGCCTCACGCCGCTCAGTGATATCGCGCGTGATCTTGGCAAAGCCGATCAACTCGCCGTCATCGTCGCGGATGGCATCGAGCACCACATGCGCCCAAAAACGTGAGCCGTCGCGCCGCACGCGCCAGCCTTCCGACTCCCATCGACCTTCGCGCGCCGCCACTTCGAGGCCGCGTTGCGGCACCCCGGCGGCAGCCTCTTGCGGCGTGTAGAAACGGGAAAAATGCGAGCCGATGATCTCCTCGGCCTGGTAGCCCTTGATGCGTCGCGCGCCCTGGTTCCAGTTCGTGACAATGCCCTGTGGCGACAGCATGAAGATCGCATAGTCAGTCACGCCCTGAACGAGTAGCCGGAAGCGCCGCTCGCTCTCCATCGCCACATCGTGCACTTTCTTCTTGTCGCTCATGTCGCGCACGATCTTGCCGAAGCCGAGTAGCTGGCCGTGCGCGCCATGCAGCGGCGTCATTACGACGCTGCCCCAGAACGTCGTACCGTCGCAGCGCACGCGCCATCCCTCGCTCTCGTAACGGCCGTCGCGCGCCGCCGTGCGCAGCGCGGCCGCGGGCGCGCCGGCCCGGCACTCCTGGTCCGGATACAAGTCATCGAGCATGCGCTCCAGGGCTTGCTCGCGGGTATATCCGTAAATACGCTCGCCACCGGCATTCCAGCTCAATATGCGGCCATCCGGTGACAACGCGAATATCGCATAGTCGGCAATCGTTTCGACCCACAACATCGGCCAGACGGACGTCAGGCTGTTGAGGGCAGGTCCGCGGTTGGTCATCGGCACAGGGGCTCTTCGCAATAAGCTCGATTACAGCGTGGCAAATCGTACATCGAAACCGCGCAACACGGCATCACGCGCACCGCCCTGCACGCGGCCAGCGCGTGGCCCATCGCGCGACAGCCAGCAGTCGATCTAACTCATTCTATCCCAGCGTGGCGCCCTTGCGCCCGCTTACAGTAGGTTGCAGGGCAGCGCTTTAAAAAATCCGCCGTCTCACTTGTTTTATTGGCAAGCAGTAACCATAAATATCAAACAATGCACCCCCACAGGGACTAAGCGCGCCAGACAGCGAACGCATACTGCGCGCGTGTATTGGCACCGAACGCGTCCACGCGAGTCATTGCGGTATGCAAATCAATGCGCTGGCGCCCTATGCGGCGCCCGAAGTCGCCGCGCTGACCGGCAAGCCGGCTTCGGTGCTCACGGGCGGCACAGCGGCATGGAACGACGCGGGTCTTGCCATCGAGACCGGCAAAGTGCGCACCGCGTCACCGCGAATCGACCGCTACCGGTGTTCTGATCAAGGCACCAATAACCTGCACAGCACAACGCACGCGCACTTGGACTGGGAATATGCCCTCGTTGCGCAACTGGAGCGCGACGGCACGCACAGCTTCTTCGTGATCTAAGCGCCGCCGGCATACAGTGTGCCGTCGCACACCGTCCGACGCGCTCCGGCGTGCAGGGCGCGACAGCGGGAAGCTACGTGCCGAACGGGTCGTCCGGACGCACCACCTCGCCCGCCAGATTGTACTCCGCCCGCATCGCCGCCAGCACCGCGGCAATGTCTTTCTTGTAGCCGGCCGCGTTGCTGAAGTGTCCAAGCGTCCAGTTGCATCCGGATGCGTCGGGCGGTTGCATGCGCGGCCGCGGCACGCGGATCTTCACGCCGTCGTCGGCGATGTGATCAAGCCGGTGAAGTCGGCGCTCGAACTCCTGCTGTAGCCGCGTCGCGGTCAACGTCTTTCGAATCATGAACTCTTCGGCAGCCACCGGCGCGAGCGAGTGCGCCGGTGGCTGCCGCCTTCGTGGAACTCATCGGGTATGATAGCCGAACGGCAGCCGGCCGCAATGTCGCCGGCACGGCTGCTGGCGAACCTAGCCCGACTCCGGAAGTCCTGTCAATTGCCAACCTACACGCTCGCCGCTGCCGTCCACGCGGAACAGGATATTCGCAAAAGCCGCTTTGTCAGCGCCGTCGTGCCGGTCGAAAACCGCGATACCGCGATGGCCGAAGTCCATCGTCTGCGCACCGTCCACCCGAATGCGACGCACGTTTGCTGGGCACTACTCGCCGGCGGCCAGTCCGGCATGTCCGACGACGGCGAGCCGTCCGGCACCGCAGGCCGCCCGATGCTGGAGGTGCTGCGCCATCACGACCTGGACGGCGTGCTCGCGACGGTGGTGCGCTACTACGGCGGCATCAAGCTTGGTGCAGGTGGACTCATGCGCGCGTACACGGACGCGGTTGCAACAGCGCTACAGCACGCACAGCGCATCGAACGCATCGCCCAGAGAACTTTGACCATTGACGCCGACTATGCGGATGAGGCACGTATCCGACACTGGATCGCGCAGCAGGGCCATGTGCTCACCGCCAGCCAGCATGGGATGCGTGTCACGCTGACCATCGTGCTGCCGCAGGATGCACTGGGCGCTGCCCAGCAGGCATTGCGCGACCTGACCCATGGGCGTGCCGCATTCGCGCCGCACTAAAGCGCGCTTACCTCATTCGCTCATCGCATTTTGCGCCGTTGCGCCGTTGCGCCGTTGCGCCGTTGCGCCGTTGCGCCGTTGCGCCGTTGCGCCGTAATCAGTGTAACGGCCGCGGCGTCGTCACGGCGACCAGCCGCGACGCAATCGCATCGAATGCGGTACAGATTAGTACATAGATGAAGGCGACCAGCGCGAAAATCTGAGCCGGATAGACCATCAACCGGTTGTTGACCTGCGTGGCGAGCAACGACAGTTCCGGCACACCAACGATGTACGCCAGTGACGTGTCCTTGATCAGCGACACCCACTGGTTGATGAACGACGGTGCCATGATCCGCAACGCCTGCGGCAGCACCACAAAGCGCAGCGCCTGCATCCGCGTGAAACCCAGCGACAGCCCGGCCTGCAGTTGAGCGGCGCCCACCGCGCGGATGCCCGCATACACCGCATGCGACAGGTAGGCGCCGCCGATCAGCGACAGCGCACAGACAACGGTCAGTTGACCGGGCGCATCGATATGCAGCACAACGGGCAACAGAAAATATGTCCAGAACATCAGCATTAGCACGGGAATCGCGCGGAAGAACCCGATCACGGCGAGCAGCACCGTATGAACGGCGCCGCGCGTCAACGCCAATGCGATGCCGGCGGCGAGCCCGAGCACACCGGAGACAAAGGCCGACGTCAGCGCGAGCACTAGCGTCAACGCCACACCGCCAAGCGGCCCGTTCGGGAACGTGCCGACCAGCAAATACGGCAGATTGTCCAACAGGATCGAGACGTCCATCGTCACCCCGCGCGGGCAGCCGGGTGACGCCGCTGCACCACGTGCGCAAGCGCCTCGATCACCGCGATCGTGCCAATATACAGCGCCGTCGCCACGCCGAATGCGGCAAACGTCTTGAACGTCTCGGTCTCGACTTGGCGAGACGCATACGAGAGCTCAGCTAAGCCGATCGCCATCGTCAACGACGAGTTCTTCACGATATTCATGTACTGGCCGAATAACGGCGGCATCGCGTTGCGGGCCGCCTGCGGCAGCACGACATGGCGGAACGCCTGCCAGCGCGTGAGCCCGAGCGCGGCGGCGGCCTGGCGTTGTCCGCCGGACACGCCCCGCAGGCCGGCGCGAAACTCCTCGCCGACGAACGCGCACGAGTAGAACGTCAACCCGATCCAACCGGCGACGAATTCGAACGGCGGCCAACGCAGCGACAATGCGCCGACCTGGAACGCATGAGGCGCGTTCAGCCACTGCATCAACCCATCGGGCAGCAATGTCGCCGCGCCGAAATACCAGAACATCAGTTGTACTAGCAACGGCGAATTGCGAAACACCAGCACGTAGGCCGCGGCGACGCGACGCACCAGCCGCGCGTCGGCGCTATGCGCCATCGCCAGCGCGAAGCCGCTCACAGTGGCGGTGACGATCACCGTCGCGGCCAGCGCCAACGTGACACCAAAACCCTGCAGCAGCCAGCCGACGTACTTCGGCTCCAGAATCCACTCCTGCGGCACGGCTCAGACCTTGTCGCCGATCTTAAACAGGCGCGGCAGCGGCGTGCTCGTGCGCGGGCCAAACCAGCGATTGTAGATCTGCTCAGCCATGCCACCCTTCTCCAGCCCGCGCAACGTATCGTTGACGAACGCGACCAGCCGCGTCTCGCCCTTTGGGATACCCACGCCCATATAGTCGTTGGAAATCGTGAAGGCTGGGATTTCGTAGTTCTGCTTGTCGGGCACGTTGGCAAGCAGGCCGACCAGCTTTGGACCGTCCTGCGTGATCGCCTGCACGTTGCCGGCCCGAAGCGCGGCGAACGCGAACGGCGTGTCGTCGTATGCGACGATGGTGGCCTGCGGGAATTTCTCGCGCAGCGTGATTTCGTTGATAGTGCCTTTGTCCGCGCCGATCCGCAAACCGTTGAGCTGCTCGGCCGACTTAAGCACGCCCTTCTTGGCGAGGAACTGCTGGCCGGAAGCGAAATATGGAATACTAAAGTCTACTTGCTTGGCGCGCTCCTCAGTGATCGTAAAGTTTGCCAGCACGAGATCGACCTTCCTGGACGTAAGGAACGGAATCCGATTCGCTGGATTGGTCGGCTGCAACTCCAGTTTCACGCCGAGCTTATCGGCCAAGGCCTTGGCATAATCAACGTCCAAGCCGACGATGTGATGCGTCTTCGCGTCGACAAAACCAAATGGCGGATTGCTGTCAAACGTCGCCACCCGTAACACGCCCGCCTTCTTGATGTCGTCGAGCCGGTCAGCGTGGGCAACGCCGGCCGCGACGATCAGCAAGCCGGCCAGCAGCGTGGAGAGCACTGTCGATTTCATATCTTGTGGACCTTCATGATTGAGCGGCGCGTGCACCAAATCAGTGACGCAAGGTGGCTTACCATAGCATCGACAGGACGATTCTCAAACCAATAAATGCTGCACAGCATAGAACGCCTCGGAATAATGCCCGCGCGGGTTTCCGGCCATGCCGTGTGGCAGTGCAGCATGCGCGCCACATGGCCGCGCACCGGCTTCGCGCTGCACCTTGGCGCAGGCTGTTCTATGCCGATCAGGGCGCTATGCCGAAGCCGACCCCGGATGTCTAGCTGGGGCGGCCGCCCGCTCGCTTGACGTCGCCCCGGCGCAGTGCATCGGCTTTATCGCCTGGCGCATCGCACCGCTCGATGCCGACGGCGCGCTGGTATTCTATGGTCGAGCGAGACGTAAAAAGCGTCCGTCGCATCCGGGGTGCACGAACCGGCGACGAGGCGACGATCGGCAGAGGTTACGATCGGCAACTGCCCCGAGCCTCTGTCGCTGATCACGCGGGCGTATGGCATGTCCGCCCGCACGATGACGGTCGAGCCGCTGGCCAACGCCGCCTATCTGTACGCCAAGTCGCCGTTGGCCAACGACGAACTGATCGCGCGTATTCTACCATTGGAGCGCCATGCGAAAGGCGCGGCCGTCATGCTCGGCGCCGACCTCGACCATTGCCCGCTGTTCGACGCGCAAGGCCGAGCCTTCGAGCAAAAATGGCGGCGACGCTGGCCGCCGCGTAACGCGCGTGCGATACGCCGACGAAGGCAATCGTCGGGCGTTGCGGCGGCGAGTCGAGCGGTAAGCTGGTGGCGCGGCGCCCAATTGACATGTCGATACGCCGGCCGCATGCATCCGGCCTCGCGCATCGATTGACCATCCCAATATCTTTGCAACAGCGCCCTGCTTGATTATTTCGTCGAGTTCGGCGTCCGACACGAAACCGCCTCCGTGCAGCGGGCATGCGGCCCCACGTGACCGATGCCAATGAACACGGCGTCCGCCTGCCTCGACAGCGCCTTGACGATCCGATACAACCGGTGCTGCGCCATTGCGCGCGTTCAGCCTCGCTATCGGCGAATGTCAAGATTTCCAGTAACCTTGCATTTTGGCTGCTGCGTCGGCGCCTCGCGCCGGCGCGGTCCAACACCGGAAACGTGCAATGAACTGGACTCTAATTGGAATGGCTGACCTGGTCAGCAACCTGGAGTTGGTCGGGCGGCTGCTGATGGCGGCGGCGCTCGGCAGCGTGATCGGCATCGAGCGGGAACGGCTGCAGTGGGCAGCCGGACTACGCACTCACATGCTGGTCTGCGTCGGCTCCGCCCTGATCATGATCGTGTCAACCTATGGCTTCACACAGGTGCAAGGCAAGGAAGGCGTGGTGCTGGATCCGTCGCGGGTCGCGGCCCAGGTAGTGTCTGGCATCGGGTTTCTTGGTGCCGGCTCAATCCTGCTGCGCGGGGAAGTCATCCGGGGGCTGACGACCGCGGCGAGCCTGTGGACCGTGGCTGGCGTCGGGCTCGCCGTGGGCGGTGGACTATACGTCGCGGCCAGCGCCGCGACGGCGATCATCCTGGTGATCTTAGTCGGTGTGAAGCCGCTCGAGCGACGCTTCATTGCTGCGAAGCTCCGCCGCGAGGTGCGGCTCGTCGCCAGCCGCGGTGCGTTGTCGATTGACACCTTGTCCGAGGTGCTTGGCCCGAGCAGCGCGCGCATCAAGCGCTTCATCGTACAGCAACAGGAAGACGGCAGCGGCATCGATGATGTGACGATCGCGTTCTCGCGGGTCACTGATCCGGAATTCGCGACCATTGTGCGCCGGCTCGAGCAGATGCAGGGTGTGCGCCATGTGCGTGAGGTCGCTCCGTCATAGCCCGCAGCGCGGATCGGTTCCTGGCGGCAGCCGCAGCGGCGCGGACCGCCCTAAGGCCGGGACGTCCCATCGGCCCACGCTGCCGGGTCAAAGCCAACCCGCCTTCCTAAACCGCCACCACAATACCGCATCGATCGCCAGCATGACCGCTAGGCACGCCGGATAACCATACTGCCAGTGCAACTCCGGTATGCTCTGAAAATTCATCCCGTAGATCCCCGCGATCATCGTCGGACTGGCGAACAGCGCGCCGAACGCGCCGAGCCGCTTAGTCGTCTCGCTTTCAGCCAGCGAAATCATGCCCAGGTTCACCTGAATCGCAGTCGAGATCATCTCGCGGCGGCCTTCGATCAGCTTGTCGATGCGCACCAGATGATCATAGACATCCCGGAAATACGCCTCCATGCCGGCGCACAGCGTCGGGACGCGGCCACCCTGCAATTTTCCCACCGCCTCCAGCAAAGGCGCGACGTGGTGATGCAGCCGCACGAAACGGCGCTTAAGCGAATACAGGTCCTCGACCACGTCACGCGAGGCCGCGGTGCCCTTATTCTCGAAAATCCGGTCCTCGACGATCTCCGACTCATCGATCAACGCCTCGACGACGGGAAAATAGCGGTCCACCACGCTGTCGATCAGTGCGTACAGCACGAAGGCCGAGCCGTGCCGCAGCAAATGCGCGTCGCGCTCGCAACGGGCACGCACATCCTGGAAGCCCTGCTTGCTGCCGGCACGAACGGTCAACACATAATTCGCACCGGCAAAAACCGCTACCTCGCCGACTTCTAATTCTTTGTCTGACGTTTGCTCAACCGTGTGCAACACGGCGAACAGCGACGCGCCATACTCTTCGATCTTCGGCCGCTGATGACCGTGGCGTGCATCCTCGACTGCAAGCTCGTGCAAGCCGAACTCGTGTGCCATCTGCGCCAATTCCTCGGGATTCGGGTCTTTCAGCGCCACCCAGACAAAACAGTCCGGTTTCGCGACATATTCGCTAATGTCACTCACCGGGATGTCGCCCATCTTGCGACCATCGTGGTATGCAGCGCAGTTGATCAGCATCGGTACCTCCACTTTTTGCAACCGCCGAAGAATAAGCCAGTTGGCGCAAGACGGCGAGGCCCCCGATGCGACGCGAGCGCCGCCCCCGCGCCCGAGAGACCCGTCAACGTTGCGGGGCGCGTTTGTCGATGAACGCCTGAACGCCGTCCAGCGCGGCGCCATCTATCATGTTGCGTGCCATCGTCTGCTCAGCCAGTTAAGGAGGCGTCAACGCCCATCTCGGCCTGCCGATAAAACAGATCCTTGCCGAGCGCTACCACGTGTGCCGGCTTCGCGCAGATGCGCTGGGCCAGCTCGCGTAACGTGTTATCTAGTTGCACGGGCCCGGCGGCCCGGTTGACCAGCCCTCGTGGGTGTACGGTCACCGCATCGATAAAATCACCGGTCACAAGCCTCTCAAACGCCGCCTTGCCCAGCACATTGGACGACAATGGCACGGCAGGCGTCGAGTAGAACAAACCGAACAGCCTCCTTCGCATTGCGTGCGCCGTCGCAGTACGCGTGCGGCAGCACCGATGTCGCCTCAGACAAAATCAATCCGGCACTGGCGCGTTCGGCGTAGTAGCGTACTATCAGCGCGTTGGGCACGCGGCGCTCGCGCACCGCCGCGTGAGCGCCGGCCCTGAGTCTATATGCTCGACAAACGCCTGGATCACAGCTTTGTTACGCTTGACAATGTCTGTTGTCAAGTAGGATGCAATATGATTTCACTGTCAAATCGACAGACCAATGCTCTGCCGGACAATCCTAGCTCCTTTCTCCTCCATCAAGACTGCGAGTATCGTGGAATAGCTCCCTAAATCTGAATCTCAGGACTCCGCTACCTCCTAAAATAGAGGTCAGTTCGGTGACTGGCTTCAAGCCTAGGCATCAGGAAAGCGTTGTAATGCTAAGTGAGCCGGAGCACCGTCGCTGGCGTTCTGTGGAAAAAATTGGCCATCGTGTAGGCGACGTCTGCCCCCCGAAGAGACGGGCTCGGGAGATGCACGATGGCATGGTATGAATGAGAATCAGGTGTTCACATGGCGCAAGCAGTATCAAGAGCGTTGAGATACCGCTCACCTCCAGAAGCCCGGCGAACGGCTGAGTCACTTACCTGGTAGTGTCCAGGTGTCCTGCGTTACTGGGTCAACTCCAGTTTGATGCCAATGCCTACGCAACGGCGCGAGCCTGAGTTCGTGTCGCAACGTGCTACTTCGTGATCACCGGGCTCCACGCAGTTCAGCATGGCATCGTTGTGCTGCTCGGTGACCCAAAGCCAGCCCAGCACTCATCTACTTCAAGGAGAGCATTATGGTTTCTACCATTGGCAGCGGTTTTATGGATCAGATTGACAAACTACAGTCGCTAGATCCAAAAACTATGTCGGCGGATCAAGAAAAAGATCTCGAAAAACTAAGCCAGTTTTTCGATAGGTGCATCGACCACGGCGGGCCGGTTGGAGCCAAGGTCAAGGAGATGATCGATACCTACCACGCGGCTCACCCCGACACGCAGCAAGCATAACTCCGAGGGAACCGGCCGACCGTGTGATCGACATGGGCGTCGCTTACATAAGCTTGGGCGGCTTGACCGCCCAGCCAGGCCGGTTTCTACGATGACAATCAGTCTACCGCCTAATTGCGATTCACCGGCATCCGAAGTTACCCATAGCGCCGTGGAGCCGCTTCCAGATTACGCGGCCGGAACCGGCTCTTCCCGGTCCCCAGCCATAGCAGTCATCACACATCTTGCTAATCGATGTACGAGGGCCAACCTACTATGGAACGCAGCAAGTAGACGCTGTCACCGGAGCGAGGAGCTACGCGGCAAGCGATTGGTTCCGATCGTAGGTTCAGCCGGCTTGGGAGACACAGCTTCTTCGTAGGTGGGCAACTTCTCTGGATGACTCCCTTCGCTTTCTTTGTACGTCGGCCGTGCCATCGGCCGCAATATAGCCGATGGCATCACGAACTGTGGCGAATCATGCTCAATCAAAGCAAAGGGGTTCACGCTAGACTCATAGTCCCTTGCAGTCGTGACGCTCTTCGCTAGTTCGCTATAAATTTGGGTAGACAGACCGCGAGTCAATTTTTTCAACGAAACGGCTGGTTTCCTAAATTTTTTTAGTTTGGCGATGTATTCGCTTCGCTTTTTCTGGGCGTCCAATACCGACTTGCCGGCAGTTGTCGGGTTGCCATTGCTATCGAGGTATTTTTCCAGGGGCTGCAAGTTATGCATTTGCCCGTACACAGATACTTGTGCGAGTGTCCAGTTGTTATTTTGACGGTGGATAAGCTTGCGGGCGTGGTTGATCTCTACTGGCGACGGCGGCCGGCTGCGCCTGAGTGCCGGCGCTGAATGGCCGGTTCCGGCTAGCGACTGAATGGCTTTGCTGTCACGGTGTTTGAGCACTGCCAGTAAAGGACTAAGCACGCGGGGGCGAGAGCAGGTGCTTGGCGCCGCTTTTTCTTCAGTCGTACCGGGCTCGGCATCACGCTGCTCGTTAGATGGGCCCACAGAACGGGTCGGAATACGCATGAAAAGACCTGACTCAAATTCGATGTGTTCACCACAATAAGTAAGTGTCAACGACTTCAATTGTCAGATGCGATGTCATGTCAAGCCATACGCATGCACTTCGCGATTCGCCGGACCGTCCATTAAACGCAAAAAAACGGCTCACAAGCGTGAGCGTCGGTCGGTTCGCTTAGGCACCCATCGCACTCGCGTGGCGCAACTCGAGCGAGAGTGCGCTCACGTCGGACACGATTGCTTGCGCCCGCAACATCGGGCCAGCCGCTTTAGGGCCGTGGGCGGGGACAAACCGCTTCTATTCCCGCTGAATGCCAATCGCGCAAGCGCACCCACCTGATCATTGCCGTGCCAGCAGCCCACTCCTGGCGTTTTGTGGTTTCGCGCACATCGGTCCGAGGTCTGCGCACAGTAGCATGTCTGATGCGCGTACCGAAGGGCATCGAATGACACGTTATTCTTACTTGTTTGCGGGAATCGCGATTGTGACGTTGACCGGCGCGGCACTACAAACGGCCTTCAGCGATCAGACCGACGGGGACGTCGCATCTCACTCGCCTGTTTTGAAGGCAGGCGACGTGATAGTAGCGGCCATCCCATCGGCCGTGGCCAGCACCGCTGTGAAGTCCGGTAGGTCAACGGACACGCCGGCTCCAACTGTGCCACCCACGATCCCGTGCGGCAATGGCACCAAGGGGGTCTTCTACGGCATTAGCGGTCACGTCGGGCAAGGAGGCGTGTACGACAAGATGAGTTACGAACAGCAACTCCGTCATATCAAGGAACTGGGTATGACGATGTACGGGCACGATGTTTTCGATTACGCCAGCACACAAAAGGTTCTTCGAATTGCTAAACAGGCAAAGAAACAATGCATCGGCGTCTTTGCTGCGCTGACCGCCGATCTGAATTCCTACGCCAACGAGGACGCAGCCTACCGCGACGGGTTAAAACTAGGGATGATGGTCGCTACGACGCTCAAGGGCGTCGTCCAGTATTACCAGGTGGGTAACGAGTATGAGAATGTCAGCATTCGCCGCGGACAGGGCAGCCATCCGGACGACTATGATAATGCCTCTTTTCAAAAGGCTCGTGGCTCGATTCTCGGCATGATTGACGGGATAAAGCGCGCCAACCCCTCCGCCACGATCGTGATGTGCCCGCTAGGGTGGCTACATTTCGGTTTCCTGGACATGCTGTACACCGGCACGCAACCCGACGGCTCCCGAGGGCACCGGATCCCGAAGTGGGACATCACCGCATGGCATTGGTATTCGGACATGGGGGACATCACCGCCGCGCGAGGCGTCAACGTGCTCAGGCGCTTGCACGAGACGTACCGCGAGCCAATCTGGATCACCGAACTAGGTGTCCGACCGGGCGCGAGCGAACAGGCATCGGCAGCCTACCTGGTTGGGCCCAATGCGCTCGGCGGCTTAATCCAGTATGCTAAGCAGTACAATATTCAGAACGTTACGTTGTATGAATTGCTTGACGATGAGGCGTACGGTGGCGACGGAAACTACGGCTTGTTGGGCGGCGACGGTATCGTCCGCAAGCATCGCTATGATGTAATCAAGCGGTTCATTGCGACGCACGCGATGCCGTAGGGCGCGCGGCTTGTGGAGCGACAAGTTCTCGGATACACGGATGGTTCCGACGATGTATTGAAGACTCACCGTGCACTGGCCGTCGCGTCACGCTGCAAACGCAGGTTCGGCGCTTTCGCTACGAGAACAGAACGCGTCGGCGACAAACATTTGCCGAAAGCCTTCCGTCTTGTGTCGCGCGCCATCAACGCCGCACAGCCCGAGCGCAGACAGTGCTGTGAAGTAACCCCACGCAGTTGGACGGTGTAACAGCTATGCCTGCGCGAACTGAGCCCGGTACGCCACCGGACTCATGCCTCCCTGCTTTTAAAAATAAGCTGCCGCGAAACAATGCACTTGACATCGCTCAATTAAGTGCGACCTGACATCATCATGTACACGTTGCCGATGCGCACAACAATGCAAAAATCATCTCACATTGCACTGTCTCACATCCAATATGAAATAAATGGCTAGTTCGGGAAGCACCTTTCATATTCGGTTCATTACTCAGCGGCTCGCAGACCGAATGCCATCGGTGGTGGGATTATCGTCCCTTTATGAAAAAATGACAGCATGAAAAAAACTTATTTTTCAATAAATTGGGTGATGACAAATGTCATTTGGCGACGACAAACAGTTACCCCAGCAGCTGAGAGGTCAACAGGTAACGTCAGCTTCTGGAGTGAAGTGCTCTCTTTTCAGGGCGATCTAATGAATTAGATTAGAGTTTTTTTATTGTCGATTTCTTGATCTCCGTGTAGCGCATTCAGCTTCTGGCGCAGAATGCGACCAATCTGTGCAGTAGGCACGGGCAACGCCATGTCGTAATGTTGGCAGGCAATGTCGTGAACCTCGATATTACCCATTACGTAAGGCTGCCATACCTTCGGTGAGATGGGTTGAGTCAATGCATCTTGTGCCATTGTCGCCCTGAAAAACAACATATCGCCACTGTAAATACGTGGTGAAAAACATTGAACAAGCTGCACATTATTTTGCAGCACTGCACGGGTTTTCTCCCACAAATAGTGGCCGGCTTCCGACAGACTACCTACAGCGTGGCGTACAAACAGATGATAAAAATCGTCTTCGGTGATTTCTGGCTCGTTATCCTGTTGCACATGATCTGGCGTCGCATCGAGCACCGCTAGCAACGCGACCCGCTCGCCCTGTTGTTCAAGCTGCGTTGCCATGCTATGGACCACTTTTCCGCCAAATGACCAACCTAGCAAACAGTAAGGTCCGTGTGGCTGAATACGGCGGATTTGCTGAATATAGTCCATCGCCATCGCCTCGATCGTGAAAGCAGGCGACGAGACACCGTCAAGCCCACGCGCTTGCAAGCCATAGAGAGGTTGATTTGCCTCCAAATGGTCCGCCAGGCCTCGATAGTGCCAACTTAGCCCAGTCACTGGATGGACGCAGAAAAGCGGGGGGCGGACGCCGCGCGGTTGAATCGGCAGCACAACAGCAAAGGACTCGTCCTGCACGTTGTCTTGTGCGGATACACGCTGCACCAGCGCGGCAAGGGTCGGCGCTTCAAACAGGACGGGCATCGGAATGGAGATACCCAAAGTGGTGCGGCTCCGGCTGATCATTTGTACCGCAAGCAGCGAATGGCCACCGAGCGCAAAGAAGCTGTCGTGTCGGCTAATTTTCTCCACACCGAGCAGCTCGGCCCAAATCTTGGCCAGCGTGGCCTCGAGCTCGCCCTGCGGCGCTTCATACGCTTGATGCGCAAACGCTTCGGCATCGGGCGCTGGCAGCGCACGCCGGTCTAGTTTGCCATTGGGCGTCAGTGGCAATGCATCCAATCGTATGAACGCGCTGGGCACCATATACTCAGGCAACGCAGCTGACACATGCGTGCGCAAGTTGCCCGCTAACGCGTCATCGGGCTCGGCCACCACATACGCGACCAGACGCTTAGCTTGCCCTTCGCCCCTCGCCAGCACCACCGCGTCGTGCACCTGCACATGCCTGGCCAGGCACGCTTCAATCTCGCCCAGTTCAATACGAAAGCCGCGAATCTTGACTTGATGGTCATTGCGGCCCAGGAACTCCAAATTGCCATCCGGTAAATACCGCGCCAAATCCCCCGTCTTATACATGCGCGCATCGGGCTCGGCCGAGAATGGATCGCTCACGAAGCGCTCGGCCGTCAGCTCGGGACGATTCAAGTAGCCACGCGCCACTCCTGCTCCACCAATATACAACTCACCGACTGCACCTAATGGCACCGGCTGCTGATAGGCGTCGAGCAAATAGAGCTTCAGATCAGGAATGCGCACGCCAATCGGACTGCCCCCTTGCGTACTATCTTCAGGCCGAAGCGGCCGGTACGTCACATGCACGCTCGTCTCGGTAATCCCATACATGTTCACCAGTTGCGGGCCCCGCTCTGTGCGTGTCGCATACCATGCTTGCAAGATGGAGGGCTCCAGCGCTTCTCCACCAAAAATCACATAGCGCAGCTGATCCCTTAAGGGGCTTTGCGCTTGGCTGGCAATCCATGCTTTGAACGCACTTGGGGTTTGATTCAATACCGTGACGCCCTGTTCACAGACTAATCGGTGGAAGTCTTGCGGTGAACGAGCCATCTGATAGGGAACGATGATGAGCTTGCCGCCATGACGCAATGCGCCCCAAATTTCCCACACGGAAAAGTCAAAGGCAAACGAGTGAAACAGGCACCAGATATCGTTCTCGTCGAAGTGATACCAAGGTTGTGTCGCCTCAAACAGCCGCACCACCTGCGCGTGCTCGACCATCACCCCCTTGGGCATACCGGTCGAACCCGACGTATAGATCACATACGCCAGATGACGGGGCGTTAGACTCGGTACCGACGGATTCGTCTCCGCCCGATCCGGCAGCCTGTTCGGATCGAGCACCGTGCGATCGGCCAAGGCTGCGTCACCCAGTGCCGCCCGGCCCGCCGCATCGGCCAGCACAATGTCCGGTGCCGCATCCTGCACGATATGCGCAAGCCGCTCGCCTGCATACGTCGGGTCCAGCGGCACATACGCCCCGCCCGCCTTTAATATCGCCAACAGCCCGACGACCATCGCAGGACTCCGTTCCAAGCAGATCGCCACCCGCGCATCGGGCTTCACCCCCAGTTTGATCAGTTCATGCGCCCAGCGATTCGCGCGCGCATTCAACTCAGCGTAGCTCAGCGTCTGGTCCTCATAGACTAGTGCCGTCGCCTCGGGCGTGCGCTCGGCCTGCGCTTCGAACAATTGGTGCACGCATAAGTGCGCCGGATACGTCTGTTGCGTCGCGTTCCACGTTTCAAGCAACAATTGGCGCTCAATCTCGGGCAGCACCTCTAGCTGCTGCACCGGTGTGTCAGGCTCCTGCTCCAATGCTTTAGCTAGGCTTGCCAGCGTCTGCTGCATATACCCGCATACACGATCGGGATCGAGCGGCTGCGCAACCTGTGCCGTGAGCCCCAACGTCTGCCCATCGTCTTCAATTGACAAGCTCAACGGATAATTGGTACGCTCTTGTGCGCCAAGCAGCTCGATCCCGGAAGGCAGGTTAGGCGCATCTGACGGCGTTGCATGGTGCCTGTAATTAAGCAGCGCACTGAACAGTGGCGTGCCCGCCGGAACACCACTATAGCGCTGTGCAAGCGCTAGCGACGCATGTTCATGTTCGAGCAGCGCAGCGAGCCGCGTGTGAGTCTCTCGCACGCTGTCTTGCACGCTGCGGGGCAGTTCTACGCGCAGCGGCAATGTATTGATAAACAGCCCCATCGCGCTGTCGGCACCGCTACCTCCTTGCATCCGCCCGAACAGCACCGTGCCGAACACCACCCGCGGTTGGCCGCTCGCTCGCGCGAGCACCTGCGCCCACGCTAGATGACACAGACTGGCCAGGCTCACCTTCAAGCGTTTCGCCAGCGCACGCAGCCGATCGTTCAACGTTTGTGGCAACATCCGGTACGCTTCACTCGGTGGCGCACCATCACGATGCACATTAGCCAGCCCGAACGGCAGCGTCGGTTCCTCCACATCGGCAAGCATCTCAGTAAAAAATTGCGCATGTTCGTCTTCACTCACACCTAGCTTCGCTTGCGCAACCAGATTGCGGAACGGCTGAGCCTCTGGCAGGGCCCGACCTTGACCCTCGATGAACGCTTGTATCTCCGTATGCATCACTTCTAACGTCGAATGATCTCCGACCAGATGGTGCTGCTGCTGCACCAATAGCCAGCGGCCGTCGGTATTTTGCGCCACCGCACAGTGCAGCAGTGGCGCCTGCGTCAAATCAAGGCGGTGTTGGCGAGGGTCAAAGCGCCGCGCCAATTGTTCGGCAATCGGCCCATTAACTGGATCCAAAGTCAATTCAGTGACCGACAATGGTGCATAACGCCACACTACTTGGGCGGGAATCGTTAAGCCTTGCCAGACAAATGCGGTGCGCAAAATATCATGTCGATGGATCACTTGCTGCAGCGCGTTTAGATATTGATCGAGCCGCACACGGCTATCAAAAGCCAACTGCACGATCAGTAAGTACGGGTCACCGTCGCTGGCGAGCAGGTGATGAAACAAGATGCCGTCCTGCAATGGGGACAAGGCATAAATGTCCTGGATGTTCGCC
>NZ_JAHKSP010000064.1:0-941 GCF_021733735.1 Mycetohabitans sp. B2 | reverse complement strand
GTGATGAAACAAGATGCCGTCCTGCAATGGGGACAAGGCATAAATGTCCTGGATGTTCGCCACACCCTTCGGCACCTGCTCAACAATCCGATCAATGTCGCTTTGCGTGAGCTTGATCAGTGGCAACATCTCGGGTGTCAGCGCAATGGTGTCGGGCGTGATCACGTTCGGCGGTACCATCACATCACGTTGCTGTCCAACCGATTGGGCTAGCGCACTCAACGTGGGCGTGTCAAACAACGCCCGCACGGACAGCCCGAGCCCCCGCCGCCTGAGGCGCTCAATTAATTGCACCGCAAGCAACGAATGACCGCCAAGTGCGAAGAAGCTGTCATGGCGGCTAACACGCTCAACGCCAAGTAGCTCGGCCCAGATGACCGCCAGTGCGGTTTCAACCTTGCCTTGCGGCGCTTCATACGCTTGGTGAGCAAATGCATCCTCATTCGGCATGGGTAGTGCACGCCGATCGAGCTTGCCATTCGGTGTCAATGGGAACGCATCAAGCCGAACGAAGGCGGTCGGCACCATGTACTCGGGCAAGCAAGCGGCCACATGCGCGCGCAGCGCGCTCACGAGGTTCTCATTAGGCTTGGCGACCACATACGCGATCAGACGCTTTTCATTACCCTCGCCGCGTGCAAGTACCACCGCGTCGCGCACTTGTGGATGCTCAGTAAGGCGCGCTTCAATCTCACTCGGCTCAATACGAAAACCGCGGATCTTGACTTGCTGATCGTTGCGCCCTAGGTACTCAAGGTTGCCATTGGGCAGGTAACGCGCTAAATCACCGGTCTTATACATGCGCGCATCGGGCGCCGCCGAGAACGGATCTGGCACAAAGCGCTCGGCAGTCAACTCTGGCCGATTCAGGTAGCCGCGTGCCACGCCTGCACCACCGATATACAGCTCACCGACCGCGCCCAACGGCACTGGTTGGCTGT
>NZ_JAHKSP010000063.1:0-28043 GCF_021733735.1 Mycetohabitans sp. B2 | reverse complement strand
GCCACGCCTGCACCACCGATATACAGCTCACCGACCGCGCCCAACGGCACTGGTTGGCTGTGCGCGTTTAAAATATAGAGCCGTGTGTTGGCTAGCGGACGACCAATCGCACGCCAACTGCCATCCTCATCTGTGACCTCGTGTATCGTAGCGGCAATCGTCGTTTCAGTGGGGCCATACGCGTTTAACAAGCGTGGCCGATAGCCCGAGCAAGAAAACCACGCATTGTGTGCCGATGCACTTAAGGCGTCGCCACCAATCAGAATTGCGCGCACACTGTCTGCAACGGAAGCCTTTTCCTGGACTAGCTGCGCCCAAAACTGAACCGGTAAGTCGACTACGCTCAAGCGGTTGGCCTTGCAAAGCTTCCAAAACTGCTGGCCTTCGGTCAGCCATGCCTTTGTACTCAGTACTACAGTGGCGCCATGCGTTAAAAAAGTAAAGATTTCCCCCACTGAAGTATCAAAAGACAGCGAGGAAAATTGCAGCATCCTATCTTGTACGGTCAGTTCAAGTGTTTGCGCCGCAGCCGTCACTAGATTCACAACGCTTCGATGCTCAACCATTACACCTTTTGGGGTGCCGGTCGAACCAGACGTGTAGATTACATATGCGAGGTGACGAGCAGTCAGACCGGGCACTTGTGGATTAGTATCGGGCAATGCTGGCAACACATTTGGATCGAGCACGGTGCAGGAGGCAAGCGCAGTGTCACCGAGCGCTGCGTAGCCCACTGCATCAGCCAGCACAATCGTTGGCGCGGAATCCGCAAGGATATAGGCAAGACGCTCGGCCGGATAGGTAGGGTCGAGCGGCACATAAGCGCCCCCGGCCTTCAGAATTGCGAGTAGCCCCACAACCATTGCTATAGAGCGTTCGACGCATATTGCCACCCGCGCATCGGACTGCACACCCCGCTCAATTAGCTGACGCGCGAGACGGTTAGCCTGCGCGTTCAGCTCCGCGTAGTTGACTGTCTTTTTATCGTATATTAGTGCAGTTGCGTCCGGTGCGTGCGCGGCTTGTGCTTCAAACAATTGGTGAATGCACAAATGGGCTGGATAATCCCGTTGTGTGGCGTTCCAACTTTGAAGCACAAGTTTGTTTTCTTCTGGCGCAAGCAGTTCAATCCTTGCCACCGATTGGCGTGCATCAGCGACCATCGCGTACAGCATCGTCTGTAAATAACCAACATGCCGTTCAATCGTAGAGCGGTCAAACAGCGCGGTACTGTACTCTAATTGCCCAATAATTGCGTCGCTGGTCTCTTGCAGGCTCAACTCGAGATCGAATTTGACCACATCACAGCTTGGCTCAACCGGCAGCACTTGCAGGCCAGGCAACTTCCATGCGGCGATGGCGTTTTGCTGCCACGCAAACATTACTTGAAATAGCGGCGTATGGTTTAGTCTTCGCGGCGGCTGCACAATTTCGACGACCTGCTCGAATGGCAAATCCTGGTGTACTTGTGCTTGCAACGTGCATTGCCGCGCGCGCGTGAGTAATTCAGTGATGTCCGGCTCACCCGATAAATCCATGCGCAACGCGAGCGTATTAACAAAAAATCCGATCAGCGGTTCGATCTGAGGGTGATTGCGGTTGGCGCTCGGTGTGCCGATAACCACATCATTCTGTCCCGACAGGCGTGACAGTACCGCCCCCCATGCGGCGAGCACCGTCATAAACAATGTCGTACCGTGCCTGTGGCTCATGCATTTAAGTGCATGCGTTGTTTCTGCGTCGATGCACACCGGCACATGCGCGCCGGCAAACGATTGCTGTGCGGGACGGTGCCGATCGGTGGGCAGCTCTAGCAACACCGGCGCCTCGGCCAGCACTCTACGCCAATAGTCACTTTGGTGCTGGAGTCGCTCATCGGACAACCATTGCCGTTGCCAGGCCGCATAGTCCGGATATTGGATGCTCAGCGGTGGCAGTGGATCGGCCTCACCGGCACAATAGGCGGCATAAAGTGCACTCAATTCTCGCACCAGCACGCCGAACGACCAGCCGTCCGACACAATATGATGTTGTGTGAGCAAGAACCGATGTTCGTCATCAGCAAGCTGCACCATCTGTGCGCGAATCAGCGGGCCATGCGCCAAATCGAACCGCGTCTGTGCTTCGTCGGCACTCAAGCGCGCCAGCCGCGTCTCGGCGTCGGGCACACCACGCCAATCATGCCAGAGCAACGGCAGGCCCACGTCGGGAGCCAGCAGTTGCACCTGTGGCTGGCCATCGACACTCACAAACGTCGAGCGCAACGCTTCATGACGCGCGAACAGCGCATTGAGCGCCTGCTGCCACGCGGTCTGATCGAGGGGCCCGCGCAAGCGCAGTGCGATCGGGATATGATAGGTGTAACTCACGCCGTCAAGTTGTGCGAGGAACCACAGTCGCTGCTGCGCGAACGACAACGGCAGACGGCCTTCGCGTGAGAGCGGCGTGATCTCGGGCAGTACATGGGAACTTTGGTGCAATTGCGCACTCATCACGGCCGCAAACGCAGCCAGCGTCGGTGATGCAAATAGGGACGCAAGTGGCACGTCAGCACCTAAGGTCCTTACCCGGTTCATCAGGCGCACCGCAAGCAGCGAATGGCCACCGAGCGCGAAGAAGCTGTCATGCCGCCCCACCCGTTCGACACCCAGCAACTCGGCCCAAATCGTCGCAAGCATCGTCTCCAGTTCGCCTTGCGGCACTTCATAGGCATGAAGCGCGAGCGCGTCGGCGTCTGGCTCAGGCAGCGCACGCCGATCGAGCTTGCCATTGGGCGTCAAAGGCAACGCATCCAAGCGCACGAACGCAGCCGGCACCATGTATTCAGGCAATCTGGCCGTCAAGTACGCGCGCAACACATGGGCGAGCCGGTGATCCGGTTTGGCCACCACGTACGCGACAAGCCGCTTATCCATCCCCTCGCCCAGCGCAAGCACTGCTGCTTCGCGTACCAATGGATGTCTAACCAGGCATGTTTTAATTTCGCCCAGCTCGATTCGAAGACCTCGAATCTTGATCTGATGGTCATTGCGTCCAAGGAACTCTAGATTACCGTCGGCTCGGTAACGAGCCAAGTCGCCCGTCTTATACATCCGAGCACCCTCACGATCGCTGAACGGATCGAGTAAGAAGCGCTCGGCAGTCAGGCCTGGGCAATTCATATAACCACGCACGACACTTGCGCCACTGATGTACAACTCGCCAGTCGCGCCAAGCGGCACCGGCTGACCGTGCTTATCCAGTAAGTAAAGCCGGTTATTAGCAATAGGCCGACCAATCGGAATATTTTCTTCCGAATACTCTGCTGGACAAGTCCAAGCCGCCACTCCAATCGTCGCTTCAGTTGGGCCGTACAAGTTATGCAGTTGTGCATGAGGCAAAAGACTTTGACAACGCCGGACATGTGTACTAGTGAGTGCTTCTCCAGTGCACAGCAGGCGTCTCACAGCGGTGCAGCGCTGCACACCGTCAGTAGAGAGAAACAGGCTGAGCATGGAAGGCACAAAATGAACCGTCGTGATGCGCTGCCGGATCATCAACTCTATTAGGGCAGACGGATCCCTATGGACACCGGGCGCTGCCACGACGAGGGTCGCGCCATTGAGCAACGTGCAAAAGCACTCCCAAACAGAGACATCAAAAGTAAAAGGCGCCTTTTGAAGGACACGATCGTCAGGTGTTAGTCCATAAGCTTGTTGCATCCAAACTGGATGGTTTGTTGACGCTTGATTTTTCTTTTGGGCGTCGTCTAGTTTTGCGACATCAAATAAATGGACAATTTGAGCATGCTCGACCATCACGCCCTTCGGCGTGCCGGTGGAGCCGGACGTATAAATCACATACGCAAGATGGTGAGCGGTCAACTCAGGCACCTGTGGATTGGTGGCCGCCCGTTCCGGCAGTATGTTTGGATCTAGTACGGTTAATGAGGCCAGAACCGTGTCGCCCAGGGCAGACTGGCCAGCCGTATCAGCTAACGCAATTGCCGGCGCGGTATCAGCGAGAATATGCGTGAGGCGCTCAGATGGATACGCGGGATCGAGCGGCACATACGCGCCGCCAGCCTTCAAAATCGCCAGCAGCCCCACCACCATTGCCGGCGAGCGCTCGGCACAAATGGCCACCCGCGCATCCGGCTTGACACCCAATTCAATGAGTTGATGCGCCAGACGGTTAGCCCGTGTATTAAGTTCCGCGTAGCTCAATGTCTGCTCTTCAAACACCAGCGCAATCGCGCCGGGCGTGCGCGTAACCTGTGCTTCGAACAGCTGGTGAATGCATAGATGAGCAGGATAATCGCATTCAGTCGCGTTCCACTCAACCAGCAATCGCTGCCGCTCCACAGCATCAAGCAGATCGATGCTATTGATCAGCTGCGCAGGGCTAGTGGCAAGCGTTTTCAGCAAATTAACAAAACAACGTTGGTGAGCAATGACCTCATCCGTTGTATAGCACGCTGGATTCGCATCAAAATCAATCCGAAGCATATGGTTATTCTCAAGTGTGTGAACTGCAACCATTAGATCGTCGGCTGGACCAAGAAGCAGGTTATGACTTTCTGATGCGTGCCCGCCAAAAGACAAATCGTAGTCAAACGGCATCACGTTGACTATGGTACTGAACAGCGGCTGGCCCGGTGCCAATTTAAGCTTACGCCGCAACGTTTCGCTTCGGTAGCGTTGATACTGAAGCCCACATTGAATCCCCCGCGCAGCCTGCTGTATCACTGATGACAGGTCCATGTCCGGTTTTACAGTCAACTGAATTGGCAGTATATTAGAGGCCATGCCGGGAACATGCTGGTCCACGCCAAAGCGTGCTTTTACTACAAAGCCCAATACGACGTTTTGTTCACCGGTTAAACGGCAAAGATAGGCTGCCAACGCAGCAAGGATGAAATGAGACAAACATCTTGGATTAGTCGCGCCGCTGCCGATTGACTTGCATGGAAGATAGGCTGTCTGACGTAGCCGATGCTGCACAGCGGGCGTGGACCGACTCGCTAATGTGGCCGGCTCAGTCCAATCTGTATAACGCTCGGACCAATACGCTTCATCGCGAGTCCATTGTTCGCAAGCGCGGTATTGAGCATCACTTTTTAACAATTGGAGTACAGACCCAAAAGGGCACGGCTCTGGCTCAACACCTTCACATATCGCGCTATACACGTGTGCGACGCGTTGTGCGATCAAGAAATAGCCATACCCATCCATTATGATATGGTGATATCGTTGGTACCATAGCACCTTCTCCGAGGTGATTTTTAGTAATGCGTAATGAAAAAGTGGGCCCTGTAAAATGTTTACTGGCTGTTCATAATCGGCACGCATCCACGCTTCAGCCGCCGCTTGCGGCTCCGCTTCTGCCCTAAAGTCGACCACCGACAGCGACCATGCTGGTGAACCGATATACTGCCGCAGACCTTCCTCACTTTCGACAAAGTGCAAATGCAGGCTATCTACTTCGGCGACTACCTGCCGCAACGCCACCTTGAAAAGAGCCAAATCAAAGCCACCGTGGATAACTGTATACTGCGCAATGTTATAGACAGGACTGTCTTCATGGAGCTGCTGAGCAAGCCAAATTTCTGTTTGTGCGGTGGATAACGGATGGGTGAGTGGAGCGGCGTAAGCAGGCATCAATGGCCTCCAATTTAGATAAAATTTTTACCCTATCTTGCCGCCTACCGAGTAAGCTAAGCGGTTACCACATACTATTAAAAAGGTGAAGCATTTCTAAAATCCAACAAATTAGAACAATGCCAGCATAGTGCATGCTAAACATAATTTCAATTATATTTTGTTCAATATACCCACAAATAGTTTTTCGGTATCCAAATAAAGTGAAAGCAATATTGATTGCTACACCCCAAGCGGGGTCGTCCAATCCTCATAAGTTTTACCGGCAACCTTTTCCGTGATGCTGCCGCGTTGTCCTTTTTTATATTTTAATATCAGCATATGGAGGTGCGTGACACCGTCATCGCGAGCAGTCTTTTTCATTTGAGCAATGACATCCTCGCCATATCCAAAAATAGTGTTAAACCTGTTGACAAAATCAGCATAGGAAATGGGCTGCCGATCTAGAATAACCTCAACTGCTAGACCCGGCAAATAGTTTTCGAGGACTTCATATAGCTTGAATGGCTTCTTCGCATCTCCTGGCGCCATCGTGACCAACTGAAGCGTGCCATCGTCTGTTAAGTGCTGGTCGATATTGGACAATATCTTTTCGACAAAATCCATCCCATAGATGTCGGCTGCAGAATTGACATAATACTCGATTCCGGGTGGCGTCGGCTCGAACGGAGGGTTAGAGCAAATAAAATCGAATTGCTTATCCTTGACGGATGCAAAAATATCCGAAGTGTTGCCCTCCCGAATATCGAAATTCTTATCGATATGGTTAAGGATGGCGTTGTGCCCAGCTAATATTTTTGCTCTTGGATTGACATCTAATCCAACACAGGATTTAGCGCCATTGAGTAGGCAAAAAATGCTCAATACGCCCGAGCCAACGCCGATGTCTAGGACGCTTGCCTGTTCTATATCCTCTGCGCAGGTGTAGTCCATGAAGAATAACTGTTCCGGCTGTATGGGAAGCACCTGATCAGCATGGGGATAGTGAAAGGCATCCGTCACGATCTTGATGGGATAGGGCGACGACAATGCGTGATTTGTCTCGTTTTGCCCATTCAAGCCGTGATGATGCATTGCCCGCCACTGGGTTATCGGCAAGCAGTCAGTTATCTGATGGTGGTTTGTCGCCTGATCCTGGTTTTTCGTGATGAAAAAAATACATTTCTCTTCGTTTGTGTGGCGCATGAGCGATGTTTCCTGATTATCCTGGTGTCGGTATGACGATTGAACACAGGCTTATCTGACAACAAACCGATCGCCAATAAACAAAGCATCAATGGCCGTTCCTTGGAACGTCTTGATGGCATCCGATGGCGTGCAGACAATAGGCTCCCTATCGTTGAATGAGGTATTGAGCACCACGGGTACACCAGTTATCTCAGAAAAATGCTGGATCAGCGCGTGAAATTTAGGATTGCTCTCGCGACTGACCATCTGCACACGGGCGGAATGGTCCTTATGCAGAACCGCTGGAATCGATGCTTGACGATCTTGTTTGGCCGGGCAGGCGAACAGCATCGTTTGATGGCTCATCGACGCTTGGCCGAGCTCGAACCAGTTGGCCGCTTCTTCAGCCAATACGCTGGGTGCGAGAGGACGAAACTCTTCGCGGTGCTTAACCTTCACATTGAGCACTTCGCGCATCGACGCGCTGCGTGGATCAGCCAGGAGCGAACGGTTGCCCAGCGCGCGTGGACCAAATTCCATACGGCCTTGAAACCAGGCGACGATCTTGCCTTCGGCAATCAGCGTGGCCGCATCGCGCGCGGGATCGGTGCTGTGCTGGGGCGACAGACCCGCGTCACGGAATGCGGCATCGATAGCGGCATCGGAAAACGCCGGGCCCAGGTACGGGTTATTATCCGCCTGCGATGGACGTTGGCCGGAAAGCGAATAATAAAGATGCAGCGCTGCGCCAACCGCCGTACCCGCGTCATGGGGCGAGGTGGGCACATACATTTGAGAAAACAGGCCACTTTCCTTGATGACGGAATTGCTGACGCAATTTAGTGCGACACCGCCTGCATAGCACAATTTATCGGCGGCGGTGCGCTCACGCAGCTCGCGCACCAATCCCATGAGCGCGTGATCTGTGGCTTCTTGAAGGGCCGCAGCAACATGGCGATGATGGTCAAGGATCGGTTCTTTATCGACGCGTGCCGGGCCAAACAATGCTTCGATCTGCTCGAAGTCGGGCAGACGGAAATGGGCCACGTCCGGATCGATCGTATATCGGCCTACTTCTGAATTGATGCCAAGGATTTTCATGTTGAAATGGCTCAGTCATAATATAAAATCAATATAGATTAAACATCCACAAAACCAAATTTTTTACTATAACGCACTTGAGGCATAACTGCGTCAAATTCACAAAGGGTGTTTAATAACAGATCAAGAAGGAAACCACATAAAGGCAGCGTGGTCTGGCTACATTAGGGAACTTCGCCATTGTGCTCACTCCAAATTTTGCATGAAAAAACAGCTGTCGCTGCCGACGCCCCCTTTTTGTTGTCTCGCACTACGCACAAGGATGAAGCCCCACTCTCATATGCACAGTTTCCCAATCAGATAAAACCACTATATGTCTAAACCCCAAATTAAACAAACATTTTTTATTTTTCACAACCGACAAATTTATACTAGAAAAGTACGCAAGCAACGTGCAAAAGACATCTAAGCAGTATCAGCAGACAAAAATAAAAATAGTTAAGATACTTATATTTTAAATCGCCCAAAGAAATAAACAATCCAAAATTAAACTTAATGGCAACTTTTATGAAACATTATTTTTCGGATTGATGGTGATAGGATGCTAAACGGTCGCCATGCTTACTTCCCCTGCCATGATGCCCTAACAAAAGCCGTGCTTCGGAAGTGTTAGTTAGTCCATCCTGAACAAATCTGCATCAAGCTTGCGAGCAAGGCTTAGAGTCCCAATTAGACGAAGAAGTTGCCTGGCAATGGCTTAGAGCATGTTAGGCACTTTTCATAATGGGTACAGCATGAACGAGCATGAGCATAACAAAGACAACGAAATGCAGGCCAGCCAGGGTTTCGGGCGAGCGCTCGTAGTCGCGTGCCAGTCTCCTGAACCGGTTAAGCCAGGCGAAGCTGTGCTCGACTACCCGGCGGCGGGGCAGCAGCGCGAAACCTTCCTTTGCCTCAGGCAGTTTGATGACCTGCAGTTGCATACCTTCATCGCGAGCGGCCTGCGCAGGCGGTCGCCCGTATGGCCCTGATCAGCCAATGCGAGTTTTACCGTCTGAGCGGTGACATGCTGAACCTGACAGGCAAGCTCGGCTAGCTGTGTGCGCTCCTGCGCGTTGGCCGGCGTAATGTGCACCGCCAGCAGCAGGCCCAGCGTGTCCACAGCCATATGAACCGAACGCCGAAGGTTGGACATCAACTGGAGGGGTTTGTGGGAAAATACACAGAGCAAGCTAAGCTAGTGGCTGTCAGAGACTACTGTTCTGGCGAGGCTGGCTTAAAGACTATCGCTCAGCGGCACAACGTCGACGTTCCATCGCTGCGCCAATGGATCGCTGGTTATCGCGCACACGGTGAAGCGGGTGTTGCCGAGAAGAAGCGGGAGTTTTATAGCGTCGAATTGAAGCTTTCAGTTTTGAAGCGAATGCGTGAGGAGGGGCTGTCGCATCGACAGGCCGCCGCACTGTTTAACATCCGACGCTTCAACATTATTGGCCGCTGGGAGCAGCAATACAATCAAGGTGGACTGGAAGCCCTGTCGTGGGGTTCCAGGGGACGTCGCAGGAAGATGACGAAGAACGCTCCATTACAAAACAAAGCGCAACAAGCTGATGATGCGAGAAGCCACCAGGAATTGCTGGACGAACTGTGCTATCTCCGTATGGAGAACGCCTATCTAAAAAAGCTGAAGGCCTTGGCTCAAGCGAGCGAGCTGTCAGCACGAGAGAGAGAACGCAAATCGTGCTTGAGCTGAGGCAACAATATCCGCTTGCAGGCCTTCTGAAGGTAGCTGGACTTGCGCGCAGCACTTTCTATTACCAGCAGAAGGCATTGCAGATGGCCGATAAGTATGCTGATCTGAAAGTGAAGGTTCGCACACTGTTCGATCAACACACGGGGCAGTATGGCTATCGGCGGATCACGGCCGTCATCCGGCGGGACGGTCAACTGATCAATCACAAGATCGTTCGACGATTGATGGCCCAGTTGCAATTGAGATCCTGTGTTCGGGTGAAGATGTATCGCGTCTACAGAGGACAGCTCGGTCACGTAGCGCCCAATGTACTGGAGCGCAGGTTCGAGGCGAGCCGTCCGAACGAGAAGTGGGTGACGGACGTCACGGAGTTCAACGTGGGCGGTCAGAAGCTGTATCTGTCGCCAATCATGGATCTCTACAATGGCGAAATCCTGTCGTATGAGATGGCCAAGCGTCCCTTGTTCAATATGGTGAGCGCGATGCTAGAAAAGGCGTTCAACCGGCTGAGACCCGGCGATAAGCCAGTCCTGCATTCCGACCAGGGCTGGCAGTATCGGATGCCAGAATATCGACGCCGCCTTGAAGAGCGGGCTATTACCCAAAGCATGTCCCGCAGAGGAAACTGCCTCGACAATGCAGCCATTGAAAGCTTCTTCGGTACGCTCAAGTCAGAGTTCTACTATCTCAATGAATTCCGCAACGTCGAGGAGTTACAAACCGGCATCGACAACTACATCAGGTACTACAATCACGACCGTATCAAGGTCAAATTGCGGGGACTCAGCCCGGTCGAGTACCGAACTCGATTTGCGCAGGCCTAGTCGTTCACTGTCCAACTTCTTGGGTTCAGTCCACTCGAGGGCCTTGAACATCTCTCGGCGCTCAAAGACCATTGTCCTCGGACGCATATCGTTGGCGTATGCGATCGCGAGGGCGATGTCTATGATGTATTCGTCGCCGAACGCCCCGCTGGCGTCGATTGGCTGGTTCGCGCGAGTTGGAATCGCAGTGTGGATCATCCGCAGAAGTACTTGCGCGAAGCGATGGCTACAGCGCCGTTGGTGGGGCAAACCGAATTGCAGATCCCGGGCTCGGGCCGCACGATGGCGCGTACTGCACGCCTGACGCTGCGATGCGCTCAGGTGCGCTTGCGCCCGCCGCGCTACCGGCGCTGCAAAAGCGTATCGAATGTTGAAGTCTTTGTGATCCATGCCCTGGAAGCAGCGGTGCCCGAAGGGCGCGAGCCGCTTGAATGGATGTTGCTCACTTCGGTGCCCACCCATACTCATGAAGAAGCGCTGGAGCGCCTGGCGTGGTACGCGCGTCGTTGGACGATCGAATCGTGGCATCGCGTGCTCAAAAGCGGCTGTCGCGTCGAGGCACGCCAATTCGGCAATCTGGATCGATTCGTCCGTGCAACCGCGCTATTTGCCGTGATCAGCTGGCGTATCTTGTATGCGACGTTGCTGGCCCGACTGGACGGGCACTTGTCGTGCGAAGTCTTGCTTCAGCCTATCGAGTGGCGCGCGCTGTATTGCCGCGTGCATAGCACCACCAAACTGCCCAACGAGCCTCCATCGCTGGCGCAAGTGGTGCGCTGGGTCGCCAAGCTCGGCGGCTATCTCGCGCGCAAGCATGATCGCCCCCCCCCCCGGGGCAACTGTTATATGGCGTGGCTTTCTCGTCCTGTACGAAGTCACCAAGATGTATTGCATCTTCAGGCAAAACGAGTGACCCATATTTGTGGGTAAACCTCAGGTCTTTTATGGAGGGGATTAAACTCGATTAACGCTGTTCTGCGATGGTCAATCTGGCGCCGCACCCATCAATGGCGAGCGCAGCAGGCTCATTATCGTGCTCGTGGTTGCGCGCCACCGTGAATAGTTACGACTGTAGTACTAAGTCACACCACCGAATTCGCCCGTCGTTGCAGGTTAATGCCCACAACAACGGATTCAAAGGAGCCGGAAATCTCTGATTCTGAATCAGACTAATACTGGATCAGGGACGATGGTCAATGTCATGGCTCACGTACTTTTTCAAACAACGCGTCGATATCCATGCCGTCAATATTGATACCGAACGTGCCGGCCAAGCACTCCGCCAACTCGGCGGCACTGGCCAGCCGCCGCCGCTGATCGCTGCCGTCACGCAAGCGCAACGTGAGCCGATCGTTGCGCAGCACGGCACGCACGTCGCCGACGATGCGGCACACGTTCAATTCGCGGACAAAATGGGAATCGGGATGGGCGCAGGTGTACCAATTGGCCATCTCATGGTCGATTCGATACGTGGGTCGCGGCTCGAACCAATAAACCTTCTGCCAGCGCGAGCCCAGCGCTACTTCGAGGTCGTAGCCCTGTTGCAGCGCAGGCTGCCCGATGAGCCGAGCCGGCTCAAATGGCGTCGGCTGAACAACGCCCGCGTCCAGCCGCAATGGCGCCGTCAGCGTGATCGCACCAAAGCCGACATCGGCGATGAACGGCCCTTCGGGTAGCGCGATATGCAACAACATATGGGACTTGGCCGTCACGTCGACTCCGTCGCGCATCCATAAGACGCGCGCGAGCATCGGCGTCACATCGAAGCCTAGTTCGGTGAGCACCGCGGCAAACAGTGTGTTGTGCTCGAAGCAATAGCCGCCTCGGCCACCGGTCACAAGTTTTTGCTGTATCCGGTCTAGATCTAACCATACGCGCTCGCCGCGCAACGGATCAAGGTTCTCAAACGGAATCGCGCGCGGATGTAGCGCATGCAACACACTCAGCACCTGGAGCGTCGGCTGTGCCGCCCCGGCATAGCCGATACGCTCAAAATAGGCAGCAAGATCGACGCGTTCAGCCATCACAGTGCGCCATCGCGCGACGCGCGCACGAACCTGCGCTCGCGTGGCGATGCCAGCGAGTCCCCGCCGCGTTGCAACGGATCGTCATGGTATATCCGCGCACTGCCGCGCTGCGCCCTCGATCCACAGGTTGCCCGGATGGCGTTTGCCCGGGTAGAACCGGAAGCTCGTGCTGCCATCATCATCGGTACGGATCTTCACGATGTTGGAGTCGCCGAAATCCAACATTTGGCCCTGGGGAATCGGCGACGTGCGAAATGACGCATGATGCCGTCTCGCGACATCGGTCATGCACGCGATCACGTCCTGCGTGCTGCGCCCAGTCGAGGCAACCTTCTCGGGTTCGCCGGCATCGGGGTTATACTGCATCAGCATGCAGCCGCTCAAAGCAACCGCAAAAAACATCAAAACAAAAGGCTTAGTCATCCCGTCTCCCGGTTGGGTCCGTTCGTCCCAACAGTAGCACGACCGGTGCCCACAGCACGTTACGCAGCGGACTGTTGCGTCGGCGCGAACGAATTACCGCGCGCAACCGGCCCCCCATTTCGTACAGCGGGTACCGGTAGTAGCCGACCGGCAAATCGCACGGCTGCCAGTATTGGAGCAACTCGGACATCAATTGCACTTCGTACGACGACACGCGCGTGACCGGCAAGAGCGGCTACAAGCTCACTGTCGCAGGCCAAGCGCAGGCTCGCGGCTTCGTGCCGAAAATCGACATTGACGAACTCGACATCGCGAGACACGCCGGCAAGCACACGTTCGCGCTATCGATGACCATGACGCCGGGCGTGTTCGAGCGCGTCGGCGATTCACTGGCCGTCGCGCTGGTCGGCTCACCGATACGCTAATCAGGGTCAGGCGCGCGAGATCCGCCCGCTGCACGCCTGTGCCTCAATAAACGCCGCCGTGCGCCCCCGGTTCGGGCAGCGCGTGCTTGAAGCGCGCGGCCAGCGCGTCGGCACTACGCGCCAGCAACGTCGTATCCACGCCGACCGCGACAAACTGCGCGCCCAGTTCGATATAGCGGCGCGCGAGTGCCTCGTCAGACATCAGGATGCCCGGTGCCTTGCCGGCCGCACGAATCTGCTGGATCGCCGCTTCGATCGCCGCTCGCACCTGCGGATGCCCGGGCTCCCCCAGGTGGCCCAAGTCCGCACATAGGTCGGCCGGACCGATGAACACCCCGTCCACGCCCTCGACGGCCGCAATATCGTTGAGATGGCGCAACCCCTGCGCGGTCTCGACCTGCACCAGTACGCAAAGCTCGTCGTCGGCATGCTTCAAGTAGTCAGTCACGCGGTTCCAGCGCGACGCGCGCGCAAGCGCACTGCCAACGCCGCGCACACCGCGCGGCGGATAGCGGGTCGCCGCCACGGCGCGTCGCGCCTGCTGCGCGTTCTGCACCATCGGTAGCAGCACGGTCTGTGCGCCAATATCCAGGATCTGCTTGATCAACACCGTATCGTTGCACGCCGCCCTGACGATCGGATGCGACGCGTACGGCGCCACCGCTTGGAGTTGTCCCAGTATCGACGGAACCGTGTTCGGCGCGTGCTCGCCGTCGAGCAACAACCAGTCGAAGCCGGCGCCGGCCACGACCTCGGCCGCATAGGCATGCGCTAATCCGACCCACAAGCCGATTTGCACGCGGCCCTCGGCCAATGCACGTTTGAATGGATTGACAGGGAGTTTCATGGAAGCCGGCTGGTCGAGGCAATGAGTTAGTATATTACCTACATACCGTTTCCGGACGACCGGGTCCGGCCTTGCGCATTGACGAAGTCCAGTACCGCGCGATTGAATGCGCGCGGGTGCGCCAGGTTCATTCCGTGCGAGGCGCCGGTAATCGTCATTTGGCGGGCACCGTCGATGCGTTGGTGCAACCATTCGATGTTCCGATGAAAGATCGAAGGGCTTTTCTCCCCGCCGACCAGCAGGACTGGCACCGTGATTGCGCCGGCCTCGTGCGCGGCAAAGGCCGGCATCCGCTCCGCCATTTGTGGCCGCAGCGTATGTGCGTTGTCGCGCGCCATTGTCTTAAACCCGTATGGGCTTTGCATCCATGATCCTGGACGGCTGACCGAGTCGACAAACAACGCCAGGCCAGCGTCCACCTCGCCCTGCTCAATCAGCGCCACGGCGCGGGCACGCAGCGGGTTGTCCTTACCCGCCGCCTGCACGCCTGGCGCATCGCTGCCTTGAACGGCGCCGCCCGGGTCGGCCAGTGTCACGCTGCGTAACCGGTCGGGAAAGCGGCGGGCAAGATGAAACGCAAGGTAGGCGCCACGGGAATGCGCGACCACGTGCGCCGGCTCGCGCACGACCTCGTCGATGAACGCGGCGATCTGCTGCACATGCGCACTCCAACTAAACGGCAGCGCGCAATTCAGCTCGCGCGTCGGAAAGTAATGCCCGAGGCTAAGCGACAGCACGCGATGCGTCGACGCCAGCGGCGCGAACTGTGGCTCCCAATACCGGTAGTCGCACAGCGAACCGTGAACCAGCACGATCGGCTCGCCACTGCCTGCCTGCGCGAAAGCAACGCTTGCTCCGTCAGCCAGCGTGATGGTCTGCGCATGCGGCATCGCGCGCGGCATCAGGGACGTGCCGGTCATTGCTCCGGCTCGACCATGAAGTGCTCGGTCGACTGCCCCGCATGCACCGCGCGCTTGAGCCAATCGGGCATGTCTCCTTCACCATCCCATACGTTGCCATACGCATCACGAAACAATATGGGCTTTATTTTCTTTTCCTCTTCAGCGAGTACTTTGGCTAGATGCTCAATGGAAATGCCGTATTCGTCCATCCGGTGATGAATATACGCAATGATTCGCTGTCTCTTCTGTTCGTCCATAGGGGGAAATCATTATGTCGCGCAAGCTGCGCGGCGAGCCGGCGAGAATACGCCGGCGGCACAGAGGAGGTGCTTGCACCGCTATTTTAACGCGCTTTGTAAAATCCCGATCAGCTCGCCGGCTGGCGCCGGCCGCACGGGTCAGAATTGGAGCTTGCGGCCGCGCCAACCGCCGCCGTGCCACGCATAGCGCAGGAGCAAGGGAATCCCCCTCAGCTTCGCGATGAACCATGCCAGCGACGAGTCGTCATGGATATCAATGGCACGCAACCTGAACGGATCGGTCGCGTCATCGTTCCAACCGACATCGCACGTTCTGGCGGTACGGTAGCCGGCCGCCCGCAACAGCCGGATCTCCCTTTCCCCATAGTTGCCGTTCGGGTATGCAAAATGCACGCAGGGCCGGCCGGTCAACCGTTCGATGTCCCGCCGAGAGCCGGTGATCTCCTGCTCGCATTCGACGTCGTCGCAGCGGGTCGGGATCGAATGAAAACGCGTATGGGACTGAAAGTCAACCCGCGCGCGGTCGGCCGCGGCCCGGCTGGCTTAACGCGTCCAGCGCTGACCACCTGCGCGAGTCCGAAAGGCGCGGTGCATGATGCATTGAAAAAGCTTTACTGGCATTCGACCAGGCTGCTGTGTCATCCCGCCCGGGCGTTCAATCTGCTGTTGTGCCCCAGCCAGTACATGGAGCAAGCACTGCACCGCGTCGGCATCACGAACACGTCGCTGCTGCCCAACCCAATTGACGCGGACATGCCCGTATGCGCGCCCAAGCCGATCCACGCTAGCCGCATCAACCTCGCATTCGCCGGCCGCATCGCGGCGGAAAAAGGCTGAGCGAGTTCATCGCGCTGGCACGCGCCACGCAATTCGCCTGTCTGAATAAGCTGACGATTTTCGGCGACGGGCCAGAGCGTGCCGCGCTCGAGCACCGCAATGCCGATTTAATTGGTGCCGGAAGGCTCGAATTCCGCGGCAGGCGTGCCCCTCGCGCGCTCCTGGCCGAATTGCGCGAGACCGCGCATGCCGTGGTGTTGCCGTCAATCTGCGCGGAAAATGCGCCTCTGTCGATCGTCGAAGCAGCCATGCTTGGGTTGCCGGCGCTCGTGCACGACATTGGCAGCCTGTCGACGTTCGGCGACGAAATCCGCAATAAGTTTAAGTATCATTGCGATATGGTGAGCTACCGCGCAACGCTCGACGCTCTGATACGGCATCTCGGCCAGCCGAATCGCCGCTATGACGTCGCCGAATACCACCCGCAGCGGTACGCGCAGCGACTCGCCACCGTGCTACGCCTGAAGCGGAGCAACGAACAACCGGAAACCACGCACACGGGCAGCCTGGTCGCCGCGGACGGTGACGCATTCCCCGTCGTGTAGGACAGCTCGTTTTACAGTCTGTCCAACAGCTGCGCATACTGGCCGCCGTTTGTATTTTGCGGTCACCGCTTGCATGGCGTCTGCTGCAGTGCAGCGCCAATCCCGCGTCCCGGCGCACCTTGGCGTAAGGCGCGCCCACGTGTCGCGCCATCGTCTTGCTCAATGCCGCATGGATACGTCCGCTGCCACGCAACGCAACATGATGCTGCAATGCAGCATTGAAACCTTCCCACAGGCCGCCTAAAGTCAAATCAGGCGCACACATGCCGTGTGCCGCCTATAACTTGGCAAGCTGGATATTTAGAGGAGCAGATCATGCGGCTCACGACCCATCCCCTGCGGCACGAGAACCACTTCGAGCTGCGACATGCGACGATTCCGACCTATATCGCAAGCTACCTATTCCCCGCGGTGCTGTTGCTCTACGAAGTATGGCGGGTAGGCTCATGGATATATGTACACGGCATGAACTTTGCCAACTTCAATTCGATGGGATACGAGTACACCGTCATGCTCGCCTGGTTCGGGCTGCAGGTGGCAACCGAGATCGTGTTTTTGATCGGTGCGGCGCTCAGCCGCCACCGCGACTTCGGGCATCGCATCGCCAATTTGCTGTGCGGCGTATTTTGCTCCGCGGTCGTTCTGTTGTTCGATTTCGGCCTGCAGCACTGGATATGACCGAAGCGGCCGCCCATCAGAGCGGCCGCGCTAAAAATGCCCGTGTCTCGCGTGCGAGGCATTGAAGCGATCTAGCAATAGGAGAGCGGTGCTAGAACTTGAGACCTATAGGCCCAACCCTGATAGTCAACAAAAAATAGTTTGTTGATTCGAGCACCGTTTTCCGATTTATTCCTATGGGTCCGCATACTCAGTACTTTTTTAGGGAAATCGCCGTGACTGGATTGCTGTTGTTCGGCCGTTTGCGCCACGGCAGGCCCACTGACTGCCGACTCGATCAAGCTTCAGCGCTTTGCACAGCTGCAATTTGTCCTGTTTCAAATTCAGACACGCACCCTTAATAACTCGTTGTAGACCGATAGCGGATGTTGGAAGCGTTCTGCGGCTCTGAGCGTCGATACGTTAGTGCTGGCATTGAGACAACGACGCTCTTGGGACGATAGGGCTGGCAGACTCGCGGCGTAAAGCCGAAATTTTCAACGAGCCGATCTTGTGTTCCGATAGGAGTGGCACTACCGGAGGCCAGAATATAGACGCCGCCTCCAAGAGCGCGCTATTACTGAGAGTACGGTCCCGCAGAGGGAACTGCCTCGACAATGCGGCCATTGAGAGCTTCTCCGATACGCTCAAGTCAGCGTTTTACTATCTCAATGCATTGCGCGACGTCCAGGAGTTACAAACCGGCATCGACAGCTACATCAGGCACTACAATTACGACCGCATCAAGGTCCCATTGCGGGGACTCAGCCCACTCGAGTACCGACCTCGATTTGCGAAGGCATAGTGGTTCGCTGTCTAATTTCTTGAATTCAGTTCACTCGGGAGCCTGCCCCACCTTATCGTTTGCTGCCAGGCTGGCTCGCATGGCATGCCTTAGCTTCGGTTGCCTCTCAATGCCGCGCGGTGTGTGCCGCAACAATAGCCTCACCTTTCTTTTCACAGCAGGCAGCCGCCGCGCGGCTGACAAGCCGATCATGGATACTCGTGACTTATTCGCTCCCCACACATCGGATCCGATGCTTGCCTCGAACCGAGATGGACAATAGGACCGAAGCGCCGGCACCGCAACCCGTCTAACGACCGGCTCCGCGTATCGGTGAGCGGGCACACGCTACCGATCCTGATTTGGTCCTCCAGCGATCGGCGTGGACTGAATACGCTGCCGCAGAGCCGCCACGCGTATGGCATGACGTGGCATCAGACGGTCCAGGTCAGATCGGCCCGGTGCCCCACATCGCCTATGGCGTCAACGCCGGCGCGGCGACCCGAATGGTGCTGGTTGGCCTGGTCAACGCCACCCACTCCCGGAGTTACCCGTTTCGTCCCAATCCCCAGGACGCCGCGCTTCTCCAAAATCTGTCTGCGCGCTTGGCTGCCTATTGCGACCCGAAGGATGGGAGGACGCGGTTGAAAGAAAAGACTATATGGCAGCACGTGCGCAACCTCCACGACAAACTACTTGGATCATTCCATGCGTCACTCATGCTAAATTCTCCTATTCACTTTCCGGGGATAGACATCCGTGCTAGACATCAAGCTTGTGCCACAGGATACGCCGATTCACGCCGTTGATCTGCCAATTCATTTAGCTTCCTCGCTATCACGCGACCAATTGCAGCGGCTGGTTCCGGTTCGAGCAGCGCTCTATGGACGCAATGAATATCGTAAATCTCGATATTCCCGCGCACATAAGGCTGCCATGCATCGCGAGGCACGAGCGTGGGAGATGCATCGTCCACTAGGGTTGTGTGGAAGAAAAGCGCATTGCCACCATAGATGGGCGGAGAAAAGTCTTTCAAAATACGGTGATGGTTTTTTGCGATTTCCCAGGCGTTCCACCGTAGCGGTTCATCCATAGCCGAAATCAATCCTTCACCATACTGCGTCACCAGCGCAGCATAATGGGCCGCTTCATCGAATTCGGGCACATCATCCAATACGCCGGGGCTGGGATGGCTATCCAACAACGCCAGTAGTGCCACTGACTCACCCTGCTGCTCCAGCTGCACCGCCATGCTGTGAGCCACCATGCCTCCCAGGCTCCATCCTAATAGGTAGTACGGTCCTTGAGGCTGAATGCGGCGAATCTGCTCAAGATAGTCCGACGCCATCGTCTCAATCTTGGAGGCAAGCGGTCGTGTTCCGTCAAATCCCCGGGCTTGCAAGCCATAGAGGGGCTGATCACTATCCAAGTGAGGCAACAAGCCCATATAGCTCCAGCTCAGCCCCATGGCGGGATGGATGCAAAAAAGCGGAGGACGACTACCTTGGGGTTTGAGCGCAAGCAGCACACCAAATGAGCTTTCTTGGCTTCCCTGCTGCTCGACTAAGCGTTGTGCCAAACCTCTAAGAGTAGGTGCCTCGAACAGATTGCGAATGGCCAGCTCCACTCCGAGCACATCACGAACACGGCTCATCAAGTGCATCGCCAATAGCGAGTGCCCGCCGAGCGCAAAGAAGCTATCGTGCCGACCGACACACTCGACGCCCAGCAGTTCGGTCCAAATCGCTGCGAGCGCCGTCTCGAACTGACCTTGTGGCGCTTCATACACTTGACGCACCAACGCATCCTCGTCCGACGCGGGCAACGCACGCCGATCGAGTTTGCCGTTGGGTGTCAGCGGGAACGCATCGAGCCGCACCAATGCGGCCGGCACCATATAGTCGGGCAGGTTGGCCGCCAGATGCGCGTGCAGCACACTGGTGAGCGTTTCATCTTTCTCAGCGACCACATATGCGATCAGCCGCTGATTGACGCCCTCACCACGCGCAAGCACCACCGCGTCGCGCACCTGTGGATGGGCAGCCAGGCACGCTTCGATTTCGCCCAACTCAATCCGAAAGCCGCGAATCTTGACTTGATGATCATTGCGGCCTAGGAACTCCAGATTGCCGTTGGGTAAATAACGCGCCCAATCCCCTGTCTTGTACATCCGCGCATCGGCTTCTTGAGAGAAGGGATTGCGCACAAAACGCTCAGTGGTCAGCTCCGGACGGTTCAGATAACCCCGCGTGACGCCCGCGCCACCAATATACAGCTCCCCGACTGCGCCCAACGGCACCGGCTGGCCGTATGCATCCAACACGTAGAGTTGCGTGTTCGCAATAGGCCGGCCAATGGGAACAGTGGGTCCATCCGTGTCGCGTGGACCCACCCATTGCAAGGCAGAGGACCAAATGGTCGTCTCTGTGGGACCGTACAGATTCCACAATCCTCCCGTCGCGCGACCCAGCCGGATTGACAGACTCGAAGGTAAGGCTTCTCCACCGCATAATACTTTTAGGTTAAGCATCGGCTCGGGTAGCTCTAACAATGCCCGCCAAACGGACGGCACGGCTTGCATCACCGTGATGCGTTGCTCAATGATCCGATTGTGCAGCTTGACCGGGTCAGTGACCTCATCACGGCTAGCCATCACCACCGTCGCACCCTGGCTCATCGGCAAATACAACTCCAGGCCAGCGATGTCAAAAGCGATGCTAGTCACGGCCAGCAAACGATCATCGCTTGTTATACCGGGCGATGACGACATGGCGGTCAAGAAATTGACCACATTGCGGTGCTCGACCATAACCCCCTTGGGCTTACCCGTGGAGCCAGAGGTATAGATCACGTACGCAAGATGATGGGACATGAGGCCGTCTACGACCGGATTGGTATCCGCCCGCTGCGGCACGCTATGCGGGTCAAGCACCGTGCGCGATGCGAGCACCGCGTCCCCCAGCGCGGTCCGGCCCGCTGCATCCGCGAGCACAATGGCGGGTGCCGCGTCCGTAAGGATATGCGCGAGGCGCTCGCCCGGATACGCGGGATCCAGCGGTACGTACGCGCCGCCGGCCTTTAGAATCGCGAGCAGTCCGACTACCATCGCGGGTGAACGCTCGATACAAATGGCCACGCGTGCATCGGGCTTGACGCCCAACTCAATCAACTGATGGGCGAGACGATTGGCTCGCGTATTGAGCTCGGCGTAACTGAGCGTCTGCTCTTGCGTCACCAACGCCGTCGCCTCGGGCGTGCGTTCGACCTGCGCCTCAAACAACTGATGCACGCACAGGTGCGACGGATAGGGCTGCTGCGTCGCGTTCCACGTCTGCAGCAGCCGCTCCCGCTCCTCATTGGGCAATATCTCCAATTGTCCAATCGGCCATTCTGGCATCGTCTCGAGCGCCTCAGCCAAGCTGTGCAGCGCCTGCTGCATATACCCACATACTCGATCCGGATCCAACGACGCCACGACCTGCGCGGTCAACCCCAGCGCATGACCGAAGTCTTCGACCGACAGCATCAATGGGTAATTGGTACGCTCTTCGGCACTGAGCCACTCGACACCCGGCAGCATGCTGTGCTCATCTGTGCTGAGCGCATTATGCCGATAGTTCAGCAGCGCGCTAAACAGCGGCGTGCCCGCCGGCACGCGACTGCAGCGCTGCGCCAGGGCCAGCGACGCATGCTCATGCTCGAGCAGCGCCGCCAGCCGCGCATGCGTGGCGCGCACGGCTGACTCCACGCTGCCGGCCAAGTCTACGCGCAGTGGCAGCGTATTGATAAACAGTCCCATCGCACTGTCGGCACTGCTACCTGCCTGCATCCGGCCAAATAGCACCGTACCAAACACCACACGTCGTTGGCCACTGGCGCGTGCGAGCACCTGTGCCCACGTTAGATGGCACAGGCTCGCTAGACTCACGCTCAGCCGTTTAGCGTGCGCGCGCAGCCGATCATTCAATGCCTGCGGCAACATCCGGTGCACTTCGCGCACCTGCGCACCGTCGCAATGCACCTGAGACAGACCAAACGGCAACGTCGGCTCCTCAATGTCGGCAAGCTGCTCGGTAAAGAAGCGCTCGTGGGCGGCTTGACTGACGCCCAATCGCGCCTGCGCGATCAGATTGCGGAACGGCTGCGGTGCCGGCAACGTCTCGCCCTTTCCTTCGATGAACGCCCGCACCTCCGCATGCATGATCTTGAGCGAGGAAACGTCATCGATCAGATGGTGCTGCAATTGGACCATTAACCAGCGACCGTCCGTATCCTGGGCGATCGCACAACGCAGCAGCGGCGCTTGCCTCAGATCCAGCCGCGTGTGGCGCGGATCAAAGCGCTGCACCAGTTGCTCGGCAATCGGTCCATCCTTCGCCTCCAACGTGATCTCGGTTACCGACAGCGGCGCGTGACGCCAGACCACTTGCGCGGGCTTGGACAGCCCCTCCCAGACAAACGCCGTGCGCAAAATGTCATGCCGGTTGACCACCTGCTGAACCGCGTCCAGATACTGTTCGAGCCGCGCTCGCGTGTCGAAGGCGAGTTGTGCAATCGCCAGGTACGGATCACCCTCTGTGGCCAGCAGATGGTGGAACAGGATGCCGTCCTGCAGGGGCGAGAGTGCATAGATATCCTGGATGTTCGCGACGCCACCCGGCACTTGCTCAACAATGCGATCGATCTCGGCCTGCGTCAGTTCGATCAGCGGCAGCAAGTCCGGTGTCAGCGCACTCGTCTCTGGTGTGATGCGATTCGGTGGCACCGCCACTTCACGATGCTGGCTGAGCGACTGGGCCAACGCACTGAGCACGGGCGTATCGAACAACGCCCGCACGGACAACCTCAGACCGCGACGGCGCAGGCGCTCAATGAGCTGCACCGCCAGCAGTGAATGCCCACCCAACGCAAAGAAGCTGTCGTGACGGCTGATTCTCTCCACACCGAGCAGTTCGGCCAAAATCTCGGCCAGCGCGGCCTCCACCTCCCCCTGCGGCGCTTCATACGCTTGATGCGCAAACGCCTGCCCATCAGGCGCCGGCAGCGCACGCCGGTCCAGTTTGCCATTGGGCGTAAGCGGCAACGCATCGAGCCGCACGAACGCACTGGGCACCATATACTCAGGCAACGCGGCTGACACATGCGTGCGCAAGTTGCCCGCTAACGCGTCATCGGGCTCGGCCACCACATACGCGACCAGACGCTTAGCTTGCCCTTTGCCCATCGCCAACACCACCGAGTCGTGTACCTGCGCGTGCTGAGCCAGGCACGCTTCAATCTCGCCCAGTTCAATGCGAAAGCCGCGAATCTTGACTTGGTGGTCATTGCGACCCAGAAACTCCAAGTTTCCATCGGGTAAATACCGCGCCAAATCCCCCGTCTTATACATGCGGGCATCGGGCTCGGCCGAGAACGGATCGCGCACGAAGCGCTCGGCCGTCAGCTCCGGACGATTCAAGTAGCCACGCGCCACTCCTGCTCCACCAATATACAACTCGCCGACCGCCCCCAGCGGCACCGGCTGCTGATAGGCGTCGAGCAAATAGAGCTTCAGATCAGGAATGCGCACGCCAATCGGACTGCCCCCTTGCGTACTATCCTCAGGCCGAAGCGGCCGGTACGTCACATGCACGGTCGTCTCGGTAATCCCATACATGTTCACCAGTTGCGGGCCCTGCTCTGTGCGTGTCGCATACCATGCTTGCAAGATGGAGGGCTCCAGCGCTTCTCCACCAAAAATCACATAGCGCAGTTGATCCCTTAAAGGGCTTTGCGCTTGGCTGGCAATCCATGCTTTGAACGCACTTGGGGTTTGGTTCAATACCGTGACGCCCTGTTCACAAACTAATCGGTGGAAGTCTTGCGGGGAACGAGCCATCTGATGGGGAACAATGATGAGCTTGCCGCCATGGCGCAATGCGCCCCAGAGTTCCCACACGGAAAAGTCAAAGGCAAACGAGTGAAACAGACACCAGATATCGTTCTCGTCGAAGTGATACCAAGGTTGTGTCGCCTCAAACAGCCTCACCACCTGCGCGTGCTCGACCATCACCCCCTTGGGCATACCGGTCGAACCGGACGTATAGATTACATACGCCAGATGACGGGGCGTCAGCACCGGTACCGACGGATTCGTCTCCGGCTGCTCAGGCAGCCTGTTCGGATCGAGCACCGTGCGATCGGCCAAGGCTGCGTCGCCCAGTGCCGCCCGGCCCGCCGCATCGGCCAGCACAATCTCCGGTGCCGCATCCTGCACGATATGCGCAAGCCGCTCGCCCGCATACGTCGGATCGAGCGGCACGTAGCCTCCCCCGGCTTTGAGGATCGCCAGCAGCCCGACGACCATCGCCGGACTGCGCTGCACGCAGATCGCTACTCGCGCATCCGGCTGCACCCCCAGTTCGGTCAATTGATGCGCCAAGCGGTTCGCCCGCGCATTCAACTCAGCGTAGCTCAACGCCTGATCCTCATAGACTAGCGCCGTGGCCTCGGGCGTGCGCTCGACTTGCGCTTCAAATAGCTGGTGAATGCATCGATGCGCCGGATACTCTTGTTGCGTCGCATTCCACGTCTCGAGCAACAACGTGCGCTCAGCCGGCGTCAGCAACTCAACACGGGTGACCAGATGCGGCTCGTCCGCCGCCATTGCTTGCAACATCGTCTGCACATACCCGACGTGTCGCTCGATCGTTGCGCGATCGAACAACGCCGTCGCATAGCCCAGGCTCCCAGCAATCTCTCCTTCTGCCTCCTGTAAGTGCAACTCCAGATCGAACTTGACCACGTCGTAAGCCAAGGGCGCTGACGTGACTTCCAGACTCGGCAGCTGCCACGCTTCGGTTTCGTTGTTCTGCCACGCGAACATCACCTGGAAGAGGGGCGTATGCTCTAGCCGGCGCGGTGGCTGCACAATCTCCACCACCTGCTCGAACGGCAGATCCTGATGCGCTTGCGCTTCCAGTGTCGTGCGCCGCACCCGCTCAATCAGCTGTGCCGCGCTCGGCTCGCCCGACACATCGACGCGCAACGCCAATGTGTTCACAAAGAAGCCAATCAACGGCTCAATTTGACGGTGATGGCGATTCGCACTGGGCGTGCCAATAACCAGATCGTCTTGCCCCGATAGGCGCGCCAGCACCGCGCTCCATGCTGCGAGCACCGTCATGAATAGCGTTGCGCCCTGCGCTTGGCTCACACGCCTCAGTGCCCGGGTGGTTTGCGCATCGACCCGGATCGGCACATAGGCCCCGGCGAACGATTGCTGCGCCGGCCTCGGCCGGTCAGTTGGCAACGTCAGCAGCACCGGTGCATCGGCCAGCCGCGTGCGCCAATAGTCGCTTTGCGCTTGCAGCCGCTCGCCCGAGAGCCACTGCCGCTGCCACGCCGCATAGTCCGGATATTGGGTCGTCAGTGCCGGCAACGGCTCGGCCGACTCACCGCAGGCCGCACGGTACAGCGCATTCAATTCGCGCACCAGCACCCCGATTGACCAGCCATCCGACACAATATGGTGCTGCACCAGCAGCATTACGTGCTCGTCATCGGCCAATTGCATGCCGCATGCGCGGATCAGCGGGCCACGGGCCAAGTCGAACGGTGCCTGTGCCGCTTCGGTACTGAGTCGTACCAGCTGGGCCTGCGCGTCGCGCTCGCCGCACAGGTCATGCCAGGTCATCGGCATCCCTGTCTCGGCCGGCAACAGCTGCACCTGCGGTTGACCGTCAACGCTGACGAACACCGAGCGCAGCGCTTCGTGACGTGCCCACAGCGCATCCAGCGCGTGTTGCCAGGCGACACGGTTCAAGGTGCCACGCAGGCGCAGCGCCAGCGGGATATGATAGGTGTCGCTCACCCCGTCGAGCTGCGCGAGGAACCATAGCCGTTGCTGCGCGAACGACAGCGGCAAATGGCCTTCGCGCGGCACCGGCGTGATCTCGGGCAGCGTATCGGTGCCTTGATGCCCTTGCGCACTGAGCGCGGCAGCGAACCCAGCCAGCGTTGGAGCAGTGAACAAGGTCGTCAGCGGTACTGCGGCAACGCGTGCGCTCACCCAATTGATCAAGCGCACCGCGAGCAGTGAATGGCCACCCAACGTGAAGAAGCTGTCGTGTCGGCCCACTCGTTCGACACCAAGCAGCTCGGACCAAATCTCGGCCAGCGTGGTCTCCAATTCGCCCTGCGGTGCTTCATACGCTTGATGCGCGAATGCATCAGTGCTGGGTGCCGGCAGTGCTCGGCGATCCAACTTGCCGTTCGGCGTCAGCGGGAACGCGTCGAGCCGCACCAATGCGGCTGGCACCATATAGTCGGGCAAATTGGCTGCCACATGCGCGCGCAGCGTGCTGACTAACGCGTCATCGGGCTCGGCCACCACATACGCGACCAGGCGCTTGGCGCTGCCTTCGCCCATCGCCAACACCACCGCGTCGTGCACCTGGGCATGCTGAGCCAAGCACGCTTCGATTTCGCCCAACTCAATCCGAAAGCCGCGAATCTTGACTTGATGGTCATTGCGACCCAGGAATTCCAGATTGCCATCCGGTAAATATCGCGCCACATCCCCCGTCTTGTACATCCGCGCATCCGGCTCGTCCGTGAACGGATCGCGCACGAAGCGCTCAGCCGTCAGCTCAGGCCGGTTCAGGTAACCACGGGCCACGCCGACGCCGCCAATGTACAGCTCGCCCATCGCCCCCAGCGGCACCGGCTGCTTGTGCGCGTCCAGGATATAGAGCCGGGTGTTATCAATGGGACGACCAATCGTGCGCCAGTTGTTTTCTGCGTCAGTGACCTCATGCACGGTGGCGGTCACCGTCGTCTCAGTCGGGCCATAAACATTTAACAAGCGCGGTCGGTGGCCGGCCCCCGCAAACCATGCGCTTTGTGCTGACGCGCTCAGCGCCTCGCCACTAATCATGACCACGCGCACGCTGTCCGGAACAGAGACTTTTTCCTGTGCCAATTGTGCCCAAAATTGGGTAGGCAAATCCGTCACGCTCACCCGGTTCGCCTTGCAAAGCGCCCAAAATTGCGCGGCCCCGGCTAACCAAGCATCGGTGCGTAGCACCAACGCCGCACCCTGGGTTAAAGTGACAAAGATCTCTCCGACCGACGCATCGAAGGACAGGGACGAACATTGCAACACCCGGTCGTGCGCAGTGAGACCCAGTTTCTGCACCATAGACGTCACCAGGTTGACCGCGCTGCGATGTGGAATCATCACCCCTTTGGGCTGGCCCGTGGAACCTGACGTATAAATTATGTAGGCTAGACTCTGCGCAGTCAGCGCTAATGTAGGATTGCGTGCGCTTTGGTGTGCCCACTGCGCCGCATCCGCTTGCAGGTCCAGTACCGGCACCCCGGCTCCTAGGCATGGCGTCACTGCGGCAGGCGGGGTGCCCACGCTCAACAAGACTACGGGCGCACTGTCCGCCATCATATGTGCCAAGCGCTCTGGCGGATACGCGGGATCGAGCGGCACGTACGTACCGCCCGCCTTGAGCACCGCGAGCAGTCCGACTACCATCGCGGGTGAGCGCTCGACACAAATGGCCACGCGTGCATCGGGCTTGACGCCCAACTCGATCAGCTGATGGGCGAGACGATTCGCCCTCGCATTGAGCTCGGCGTAACTGAGCGTCTGCTCTTGCGTCACCAACGCCGTCGCCTCGGGCATGCGTTCGGCCTGCGCTTCGAACAACTGATGCACGCACAGGTGCGATGGATAGGGCTGCTGCGTCGCATTCCACGTCTTGAGCAGCAAAGTGCGCTCGGCCGATGCCAGCAACTCAACGCGTGTCACAGGGTGCGTTGCGTCAGCCGCCATCGCCTGCAACACCGTTTGCAGATACCCGACGTGCCGCTCGATCGTCGCGCGGTCAAACAACGCGCTCGCATAGCCCAATGCGCCAA
>NZ_JAHKSP010000062.1:0-39952 GCF_021733735.1 Mycetohabitans sp. B2 | reverse complement strand
CCAGATCGTCTTGCCCCGACAGGCGCGCCAGCACCGCGCTCCACGCCGCCAGCACCGTCATAAACAAGGTCGTGCCCTGTTCTTGGCTTAAGCGCTTCAGTGCCTGCGTGGTCGAGGCATCAATACGCACCGGCACCTGCGCGCCGGCAAATGATTGCTGCGCCGGGCGCGGCCGATCGGTCGGCAGCGCCAGCAACACCGGTGCGTCGGCCAGCGTCGTGCGCCAATACTCGCTTTGCGCCTGCAGCCGCTCGCCCGAGAGCCACTGCCGCTGCCACGCCGCATAGTCCGGATACTGGACAGCCAAGGGCGGCAACGGATTCGGCTGACCCCGACAGGCGGCCGTGTACAGCGCGTTCAATTCACGCACCGACACTTCCATGGACCAGCCATCCGATACGATATGGTGCTGGGTCAGTACCAACACGTGCTCGTTATCGGCCAACTGAATGCCGCACGCGCGCAGCAGCGGCCCGTGCGCCAGATCAAATGGTGCGTGCACCGCCTCGTCGCTTAAGCGCGCCAATTGCGCGTCGGCGTCAGGCACGCCGCGCAAGTCATGCCAGGTCATCGGCACGCCTGTGCCCGCCGGTAGCAATTGCACTTGCGGTTGACCCTCGACGCTGACAAATAGTGAGCGCAGCGCGTCATGACGCGCAAACAGCGCATCGAGCGCCTGTTGCCACGCGGCCCGATTCAGCGGCCCGCGCACGCGCAGTGCACGCGACATATGATAGGTGCGACTCACGCCATCAAGTTGCGCGAGAAACCATAGCCGCTGCTGTGCAAACGACAGCGGCAAAGAGCCTTCGCGCGGCACCGGCGGGATGGGGAGCAGCATATCGGTGCCGTGATGCCCTTGCGCCTCCACTGCGGCAGCGAATGCCGCCAGCGTGGGCGACGCAAATAGCGTAGCCAATGGCACGTCGGCACCCAGCCCAGCGATACGATTCAACAGCTGCACCGCGAGCAGCGAATGGCCGCCGAGCGCAAAGAAGCTATCGTGCCGACCCACGCGCTCAACACCGAGCAATTCGGCCCAAATCTCGGCCAGCGTGGTCTCGAGTTCACCTTGCGGCACTTCATACGCTTGGCGCGCGAGCGCATCCGCGTCAGGCGCGGGCAGCGCCCGCCGATCGAGTTTGCCGTTGGGCGTCAGCGGGAAGGCATTGAGCCGCACAAACGCAGCCGGCACCATATAATCGGGCAACCGAGCGGCCACATGCGCATGCAGCGTGCTTGCGAGTGGCGCATCGGATTCAGGCGTGCTGGCCAGGTGCACATCGGCTTCAGCAACGACATACGCGACAAGTCGCGTGTCCTCGCCGTCGCCGCGCGCCAGCACCACCGCGTCGCGCACCTGCGGGTGCTGGGCCAAGCATGCTTCAATCTCGCCCGGCTCCACCCGTTGGCCACGCAGCTTAATCTGATCGTCGATGCGGCCCACATAGTCAAGCCGACCGTCTACCCGCCATCTGCCCAAGTCGCCCGTTCGGTACAGCCGCTCGCCGTGCCCGAACGGGTTGGCGACAAAGCGCTCAGCGCTTAACGCCGGCTGATTGAAGTAGCCGCGTGCCAAGCCCGCACCCGCGATATATAGCTCGCCAGTCACGCCCGGTGGCAACGGCTTGAGTTGCCGATCCAGCACATACACGCGCACGTTCGACAACGGCTCGCCGATTGGCACCGCCCCCGGTGCGTCAGGCACGGCCGCAAACCAGGTCGATGTCATCGTGCATTCAGTCGGGCCGTACTGATTGAACACCTGCACCTGCGTGCCGAGCGTTTGATGCACGCGCGCCACAAGCTGCGCGTCCAGCGCTTCGCCACTCACCAAGATCAGGCGCAGTGCGTCACACAAGCCTCGGTGTTCAGCTGCCTGACAAACGCTACGCAGCAAGCTAGGCGTAATACTGAGCAATGCCGTGACACGCTGTTCATGGAGCACACCCACATAGCGGTGCGGCTCCTTGGCGTGCGCGGTCGGGATGAGCACCACGCGTGCGCCTGCAATCAGCGGGCCGATTAGGTCACGCACCGACGCATCAAAGGCCAGGCTCGCGACATTGAGCACCACCTCCTTTTCGCTGACACGATAATGGCGAACTAAGAAGTTCAGGTAATTGGCTGCGCCACCATGCCGGGTCATCACCCCTTTAGGCTGGCCGGTTGAGCCCGACGTATAGGTTACGTACGCGAGATGCGCAGGCAACACGCCGCTGGGCGGGCGCGTGTCGGGCTCCGCCGCGATCTGCGCCCAGTCGGTATCCAGGCACACGCATGATGCAGCCGTGCGCGGCAACGCCTGCTGCAGGGGCGACTGCGTAACCAGGACCGGCACGCGCGCCTGTTGCATCATGTACGTGAGGCGCTCGTGCGGGTAGCTCGGATCCAGCGGCAAGTATGCGCCCCCGGACTTCAAGATGCCCAGTACGCCGACCACCATCTCGATTGAGCGCTCCACGCATAGCCCCACCACGACGTCGGGTCCAACGCCCAGTGTGCGAAGATGCCGCGCTAGTTGATTGGCCCGGCACTCTAATTGAGCGTACGTGATGGACTGCGCGCCCAACACGATGGCCACCGCCTGCGGCGTGCGCTCGACCTGCGCTTCGAACAGCTGATGCACGCACAGGTGCAACGGACAGTCCTGCTGCGTCGCATTGCAATCGGCTTGGGACGTACTAAGCGGAACTGGCATACTGTAAGCAGACATTTATAATCTTCCATCAAATAAAGTCAAACCGTTTTAGCAGCACTAACCCACTGAACGATTGCCATTGCTTTAACAATCGGCCAGGCAGCAAGAAAATAAAGCTCTACGTTGGCGAGCACCGGTTACATGGCGCTTCGTAGGCATCTCGCCTGCCACTGGTACACATTGCTTTAAGAAACAGCGGGGAGCTTTCGATACCTCCACGTCACAACGAGGCGGCCATATGGCTAGCGCGGAATAACGTTGCGTGTGATATGAGCGTGGTCCGCTTCGGCCTTATTCGATCCGCATCAAGACAAACGCTGTGTTAATGACGCCACCGGACCACCATGCTCGCGTGCCATGAGCATGGTAAGCACGCGTCAACGCGACAACAACGTGGCGAATAGAGTTACCGAGCGAACGTGAGAGGATTGTGCAGCGGAAAAGTTGGACGCACCACGCCTATACAGCGTCACCGGGTGCAAGCTGGGGTACTTCTGCATTGTATTCCCTCCAGACATCACTTTTAGCCAGCAAACGGCGACTACCATGCGCCCGTTCGCTGACAAATCACCTCATTGTACGACTGCCCGCTCACGCGACGCGCCTAAGCAGGAGGCCAAGTTGTCGTGCACCACTTCACAGATAAGGCAACTACGACTATAAGGCGCCTGTTGTGACAAACACAAGCTTGTTACCATCACTTAAACTGACAAATGCTATATAGGAAAAGCGATGAAGCACTCACGACGACAAACGGCAGCGGTCGACTTGCTGCCGCGCAGGGTATGGCGCTCATGAAAACGCTCGATCGCATATTCAAGCGCCACTCCCCCAACCCGTCTAGCTTTTTAGCATGAATCATGCCGCATGACTATTGGGAAGGAAGCGTGCGACTACATCATGCCGGCCAGATCTGGAAATGCCCGGATCACCACAGGCCGAATAGATAAACGCGAGTCGCTAGCCGCCACCAGTCTGCACTTGCGGTTTGCGGGTGGATCATAGAAAGTCCATACTCCCAATCTCGTTGATCGCGGTCACGATCTGTTTGGGCTGCCGCAGCCGCGCCGCCTTATTTCGCCGCGGCCTCTTATGCCGCAATGACAGCCCCTGCTCACGATAGAGCCGGTGAACCCTTTTATCGTCTAATTCCTGTCAATAAGCTTCCTCTCTGTTGCAATGCTTCATAGAGGCCGTCCCATTGTCGTCTACGTGGTCGCAGTGCGCCACAACGTGCCGTTTGAAAGTCGCTACAGCGTTCCGATGTGATTGCCGCAGTGGGACCGCAAAGAGAGTGAAGGAATCGCTGCGGCGACGTAATCAGCCTGAATGAAGTATTCGGGTCTGGCAGTGCAAATAGTCAATCGAATCCACTCTGTCATTGCCTTGAAGTCTGTTTACCCCTTCCACATAGAGAGCAGTACGGTCGCTAATTTGCGCGCGGTGGCGACCATCGCCTTGCGAGCGCCAATGCGAGGAATAAGCGTCAGTGCCCATCGTCTCAGATCGCAGTCCTGCCGGTATCGGGAGATTAGAGAAGACGCCGCTTCGAACAGTAGATGGCGCGTAAGCCGGCATCCTGCTTTCGAAATACCTGCGTTGCGATCGACATTGCCGGATTGATATTTCGTCGGCGTCAGCCCAAGGTAGGGTCCAATGTCACGCACGCTTGAGAAGCGGTCAGGATTATCCACAGCCGATGCAAACGCCACTGCAGTCAGCGAGCCCACGCCGGGCACGGTCATTAAGCGTCGGCAGACCGGACTTGCTTGAGCCACGCGACGGATGGCCTGATCGAATGCATTAATTTGAGTTCCAATATGGCGCAAGCTATCTATTAGGATATCAAGTACGCCTTGTACGAGAGATGAAGGGGGCATGTTTTGCTCGACAAGCCGTTCGAATGTCACACCTTTACCTGCAGGCAGGATGACGCCAAACGTCTTAAGTACGCCCCGAATCGAGCCTGTCAGAATTTTAGTGTGCCGGGGTCATGAGACGATAACGGAAATAACGTTCTATGACCAATGCAACCGTGACCAAGAGTAAGAATGCGAAGGCGCCGAAGCTGTTTCCCGATGAACTGATTGACCAACTGCTGGCGCAGGTGCAAAGCAAGGATGCCGAGTCGATTCTGGGCGAATCGGGCTTAGCCGGGCGACTGAAGAAGCAACTGGCTGAGCGCATGCTCGCGGCGGAACTGACGCACCATCTGGAAAGCGAAGTCGAGCAAGGTAAGGATGGCAATCATCGCAATGGGAGCAGCCCCTAGACGATGATCATGCCCAGCGGCGAACTGAAGTTGGCTATCCCCCGTGCTCGGCAGGCCAGGTTCGAGCCACAGCGGGTGGGTAAATATTAGCGCCGGCTGCCCGGTTTTGACGATCACGTCATTAGCCTGTATGCGCGCGGCATGAGCGTGCGCGAGATCCAAGGCCATTTGCTGGAACTGTATGGCCTTCAGGTGTCGCCCGATCTGATTTCGAGCGTCACCGACGAAGTACTGGCCGAGCTCGAGCAATGGCAGCAACGCCCGCTCGAGGCGATGTATCTGATCGTGTATTTTGACGCGCTTCGATTGAAGATCCGCGACGAAGGCACAGTCAAGAACAAGGCGGTATACCTGGCGCTGGGCATCGGGGTCGACGGCCGCAAGCAAGTGCTGGGTTTGTGGATCGAGCAAACCGAAGGCGCCAAGTTCTGGCTGAAGGTGTTCAACGAGTTGAAGAACCGCGGCTTGCACGACATCCTGATCGCGGTGGTCGATGGTTTGCGCGGCTTTGCTGAAGCGATCGAGGCGGTGTATCCGGCTGCGCACATCCAGACCTGCATTGTTCATCTGATCCGCAATTCGCTGAAGCTGGCCAGTTGGAAAGAGCGCCAGCCTCTGGCTGCCGCGATCAAGACAATCTATCAGGCCGCCACGGCCGAGGCAGCGGCAGCGGCAGCGGCGCTCGACGCTTTTGCGCACAGCCAGTGGGGCCGCAAATTCCCTACCGTCGCGGCCATGTGGCAGCGCCAATGGGAACAGGTCATACCCTTTTTCGCCTATCCGCCCCAGGTGCGTCGAATCGTATATACGACAAACGCTATCGAGAGCATGCACATGCAGTTGCGCAAGATCGTCAAGAACCGCGGCCACTTTTCAAGCGATAAAGCGGCCAACAAACTACTGTATCTGGCCTTGCGCAACATCGAAAAGGATTGGAAGATGCCACCTATTATCTGGCGGCAAGCCGTCAACCAGTTCGCGATCCTGTTCGGCGACCGATTCATTTGTGCCATCAGCTGAGATTTTTTAACCAACCTCAGTACACAGAATTTCTGACACCTCCATTACCCGAGAGTAACATCATCCCCTGAGGCAACACGCGCCGGCACCAATGGATTCGTGTCCGCCCAATCCGGCAATGTGTTGAAATCCAGCACCGTACGAGAGGCCAAAGACGCCTCACCCAGCGCGGAGCGGCCCACTGCATCCGCGAGCACAATGCTCTGCGCCGCATCCGCAAGGATATGCGCGAGCCGTTCACCCCGTATACGCTGGGTCCTTGCTTTAGCTCAATACTGCAGTGTCGTGCAGTGCCATGCTGGCTCTTCGCCTAAAGCATAACAAACAGAGTACTTTTATTTAACTACCTATTGTAAAATCAAGGCTTTTATTTATCCCGCAGCATAATAAACCGAAATGGAGCCACGTTCATGAGTCAAAAAGCTTCTCAAACAAAATTTAAACCTTATACACGCCAATCCATTCAACAAGCGCCTCAGTGGGCAACACTTCCCGAAAATCTACGTGAAGCAGTAAAAGTCATTTCTCGCGTTCTCCCATTCCGGACCAATCAATATGTTCTAGATACACTTATTAACTGGGAGCGTGTGCCAGATGACCCGATTTACCGCCTGACCTTTCCTCACTCAGATATGCTGCCGGCCGATGAATATGCAACGCTTCGGGACTTAGTGCTCATTAAGCAAGACGAAGCAGCCATCGAAAATGAGGTTAGAAAAATCCGCATGCGGATGAATCCGCATCCAGCAGGACAAATGACACACAACGTCCCGATTTTAGACGGCAAGCGAATGCACGGCCTTCAGCATAAATATAAAGAAACGGTCTTGTTTTTCCCCAGTGCGGGACAAACTTGTCATGCTTATTGCACATTTTGCTTTCGCTGGCCGCAATTCGTCGGCATGGAAGGCCTGAAATTCGATGCAAAAGCATCGAATGAATTAGTCGCCTATCTGCGGCGGCACACAGAAGTCACCGATGTGCTGATCACTGGTGGTGACCCACTCATCATGAACACGCGCTCGCTAGCAGATTACATCGAACCGCTGCTCAGCCCTGAACTAGCCCATATTCAAAATATCCGTATCGGCACCAAATCCGTTGCTTATTGGCCGCAAAGATTTGTAACAGATAAAGATGCTGATGATCTTTTGTGGCTTTTTGAAAAGGTTGTCAATGCCGGCAAAAATCTTGCTGTAATGGGCCACTACAATCATCCAGTCGAATTACGTCCAGATATCGCACAAAAAGCCGTGAAGCGCATCGTGTCATCTGGCGCCACGTTACGGATGCAATCACCTTTAATTCGTCACATCAATGACGATGCAAAAGCATGGGCTGAACTTTGGACGACGGGCGTTCGATTAGGGGCAATTCCTTATTACATGTTCATCGAGCGTGATACAGGCCCGCGCCAATACTTCCAGCTCCCTTTAATTAAATCCTACGAAATTTTCCAAGCAGCTTACCAGTCCGTCTCAGGTTTGTCTCGGACAGTGCGTGGTCCTTCAATGAGCGCTTTTCCGGGTAAAGTTGTCGTTGATGGTATCGCAACGATACAGGGTGAAAAAGTGTTTGCTTTGCAATTTTTGCAAGCACGCAATCCGGATTGGGTACGCAGACCTTTTTATGCAAAATTTGACCCGAACGCAATGTGGCTTAATGATCTGACTCCTGCGTTTGGCGAAAAGCGTTTTTTCTTTGAAGAAGGGATCTCGCCAGAAATAATAGAGAAATCGTCAGCCGACACGAAGCCAATCGTCATGTTGGCTTCCCATCCATTAAAGTAGACGTTGTCTACTTGCGCTCTTATTTAGCGAGATGGTGGTTCAACGGGGCCGTTATCGGCGTGGGCGTGGGCGTGGCCTACCCGTCCCACCTTCTCTACAAAAGACCACGCTGGCGCGGCGCGCCCAATACGGCGCCACGCGGCACCCTCTCGTCGTGTCAACTCGCGGCTTTCCGACCCCGTCTGCGAGCGGCCGCGCGGACGTCGGTCACCATCACAATGGCCTCGTTCCATAAGTGCTACAGTGCCTCTTGCTGCGTGAGCGATAATGCCGATAGCTTCTTGCGCATGCGCATAGCGCGATCCAGCGCGCCGGTGCCGCCTTCGGCCACCCAATCCACGAGTCAACAATTGAGCAGTTGCGCAAGCTGTGCCAGCTGGTCAAGTCCAGGTAATATTTTGCCGCGCTCAATTTGCGACAGCGAGGCCTGCGCCAGTCCCGCCGCTTCCGAGCGCTGCTCCTGTGTCAAGCCACGCAGCCTGCGCTGACGCGCGACGGCTTGGCCTACCGTCCGCGCCAATTTGCTGCGCGGGCCATTTTCCTGCGTCACCTGCCCTTCCCGTTAAACTGGAACAGTGAGTGTGCTGGCAAATCCCATGATGCTGATGGTGACGCTGGCTGACTTAATCCGAGCGATTGCGTGCGTCACGACACTGGACCGGCGTATGATGTGTCACTGGATTCATGCCAGCGAGTTTCCCGAACGGGCGCAGCGTCCACCAGCGACCAGCAAGCTGGATCCCTATTGAGGCTATCTTGCCCAGCGCTGACGTGAAGGCTGTCAAAATGCGGCGAGGTGATATTGGGAGATCGTGAGCCGAGGACTCAGCGGTAGTTGCGGCATCGTGCGCCAAGCCCTCCAACCTTGGCAACAAACCAGTACGCCCACGCAACATGTATGCGCCGCGAGCGGTGCCTTGCACTCGCCGCGTAGCTGCGGGTTACTGAATCAGGGGGCACAGCGTCATTCACCGACGACAATAAGCGGCACATCGAGCGTTTTGTTCCACAACTCGGCGAGCGCTTTTTTGATAGCACATCCTGTAACATAGCTTTGTTTAGCGACAAATCCACCATCGCGCCTAAGCCTCACGCACTCTTCCTCGAGTTGCTTCAACCGGCTTAGCGCCGACGGGCCTGGGCCCCATACTTCTGCCGCCAATTGTAAAATGTCACATCTCTGATGCCCATCTTGCGGCATACCTCAGCCACCGGCGTACCCAGCCCTGTCTGCTTCAACGCGAACGCAATCTGTTCTTCAGTGTACGGGCTCTTCTTCACGACATGACCTTCTGCTTGCCAAGGTAGCACCATCATGCCGGATTTTTTATTTTTGCATGGCCCAGTTTTTGGCCAGCCTCACAGACTTTCTACGGTAAAGCGACCGGCAGCCGGAGCGCTGGAATGGGGATATCCGTGGCGCGCTCGACGATTTCGTTCAGAGGTGCCCAGTGCCGAATAACAGGTTATCCATGCGCCAACGAGCAATACCAGGATTTCTATAAGGGTTTGTAAACGGCTGGGGCAAGCAGCGGCAATCCGAGCTTAGGCGTCTTCTTGAAGGCAATTACGGCACTCGCCTTCAATCGCGCAAACTAACAACACTCACAGGTAATTTTTTCCTTTCTGCGCCGCGCCGCCGGTGAAAACCGTCAGTCAATTATTTTTAATCCAGTGGTTGGCTCGGCTGTCGGCGCGTTAAGGTATAATGGATAACCTTGTAGGGCCGCCGGTCGTCGTAAAGAACTAGCTGGCATTGTTTATGCGCACACACGGTAGAAGGCAAAAAGCTAAGCGATGTTTGATCATCGAAAGTGACCACTATCCCGGCCCCAAGTGGTTAGTCTGCAATCAAGCTTGCGCGGTGGGGCTATATATAGGGTGCTAACTTGGATGATGTCGCAACGAATGAAGGAATATTTGCGGCAAGCGCAAGAGCATGGCCAGACACGGAAACCTCAAGATACAGGGTAATAGAAGAAGGAAATTGTTCAAATAGAGTCCATGCCACCAAGCGCTTCGTCTATCCGAGGCGTAGGCATAGGCGTGCAAGCGAGTTGACTCAGCCCGCGTCTGTCCGGGGTATCTTTAACTTAACATAGGGAATGAACATGGCGACATACCAAGAGTTGCGCGCTCAAATTGAAAAGCTTGAAGCGGAGGCAGAAGCCTTACGGGCGCGAGAATTGGAAACGGTGATCGCACAAATGCGTGAGAAGATCACCGAATTGGGGATCACGGCCGAAGATTTATTTGGGCGTAAGCGTCAAGCTCGCGGCACTGCCCATGCGAAGCAGCCGGAGCCGAAATACCAGAATCCCAAAACGGGTGAGACCTGGAGCGGTAGAGGTCGGGCGCCGTCATGGATTGGAAAGAATCGCGAGCGCTTCTTAATCCAAAAATAAGGTGGAGCGGCATGTTGGTGAAGGAAGCGAATGTGCCGCTGTAGTCCGCGTTAATTTTTGCCGCACCCGCAAGGCTAGTGGCAAAAATCTCGTTGTGGCACCGGCTTAACCCGGTGCACCGCTGTTGACGACGGCAACGAGCACAAGTCCTGTCTGATGCTGTGGTAATAAACGGCTTACGGGTTTGACCTGCTAGCGAACGCGAGCAATGGGTGACGACCTCGCCGAAGATGCGTGAAGTCTGCCTGCATTTGCTTGCCAAGCGCCGTTTCAAATCGCACCACTGGCTCGGGCTCTTGTGCTCGATACGCATTGATGAATGGCTTAAGTTGCGTCACGCCGTCGGCATAGCCCAACTTTTGCATCTCTCGGTGTCATACCATTGCCGCAATCCAGTGCGGGCGAGCAGCCTCGATGCGCTCGCGCAGAGAGTCTTTGCACGAATCGAGCTTCGCCGCTTGCGCTTCGCGCTCCGTATCGCCACGCCTCGGCCTCACACAGATACCGTCGCACGGTACAGCACGAGCAGCCCAGCTGCTTGTCTATCTCCCGGGTCCGTACGCCACGACTCGCCAATACCCTGGTTTCTAATGCTTGCTCCTGGGCCATCATCGTCGGTGGGCAAAAAACCACCCTCTTCGCCCAGCAAGCAATTTTTGCCCGACGCCCCAAAGCACGCGATTGTACAGACCGCCAAGCGGCTCGGATTGATATGCGAGTGCGCTTATGCGGTAAGCTGGACGGGCCTTTATGCCATCTGAGAATGAAGAGGAAATGATGGCTTTTCGCGAGCGTGTGAATACGTCCATAAAGGAGGCAAACGATACGCTCGATGATACGCTGTCATTCGTCGCAGAGTCGAATAAACACATCACAGCGATGACGGAAGGTAAGCGGTAAACAGGTAACCGACAAGGTATGGGGCGCACTCAAGAGCGTTACCATGGAAAATGAGTCCGAGCGCGGCACACGCCGCGGCGCGCTAGGCTAGCATCAAGCCCGGCGCAGCATGGATGACTGACGGCGATAAGCCGTACAACGATGTCACCGACACCCATTAGCTGGTGCAGCTGGGCTGCTGGGCGCACGCGCGTCGCTACAGGATCGGGGCGAAAGAGAACCTGCCGAAGGCGCAGCGTGGTCGCGATCATCCCGCCAGCGAATTCATTCGACTGTCGAGCGGCTGTTTGAGATCGAATCGCGCTGCGAAGACAGGTCGCCGGAGAATCGGTTGCTCGCAAGGCAACGCCAGAGTCGTGTGGTCCTCGGATAAATCGAGGCACTGCTTCTGCGTCAGTTGCACGCCGTGTTGCCGCAAAGTGCCTTCGGCAAAGCACTGCACTACCTGCAAGGTCAATGGTCGAAGCTGATTCGCTACGTCGAGAACGGCGCCTGGCCGATCTCGAACAATGCTTGCGAGAACGCGATCCGGCCATTGACTGTCAACGTCGGTTAAAAAAACCGACTTTGCTTACGGTACAGTCGCCGGTGCGAATGCCGCCGCCAGCCTGTATTCGCTGATCGAAACCTGCAAGGTAAATCGCCTTGAACCGTATGGCTATCTCGTCGCACTGTTCAGGGCCATATCACTGGCAAACACTGCCGACGAGTACCCTGCCCTGTTGCTGTGGAGGGCGCACCTCAACACACTGACGCATGGCAGAGCGCCCGCGCAAACCACGATCCATTGGCGCAACGAAGAACTATCAGGTAGCGATAGTGACGACATAGCTTCCAAAAACGCCATTTATGCGTGTGATCGCTGTTCGATTAGCCTGAGTCTGTTATCCTCGCGGGGGCAAAGATTCGATAGACTATCGCTTCGCCCGGCCCACGCTGACGAGCCATGCTGTTCACAACCCGACGCCAGGAATTTCCGAAATGGAGCAGCACGCCTCGTCGCCGTGCCGTCATGATTATTGGCAAGCGTGGCAACGGTAATTGCCAAGCTTTGAGGTGATTGAGGTGAACTCATCGTGCCATATGACGTTATTGACCACACCCGGGATGTTTGACGTGGTCGCAGAATTTTGCGTGTCGCTATATGGGCAAGAGTGGCTCAAGGGTAAGCGCGGTGTCAGAAAGAACTGTCTTAACGTAGGAGGTTAATTTTAAATAGGGAACGATACTGCCAGCGATATCGTGTGCAACTCGGATGTCGACAGTATCGTGACAGGGTTACGAAAAAATAGAGGTGCCTGGTTTTGTAGCCGGGTAAATTGTCCGCTTGTTAGCATAACGGACCGGCTTTTTTCATGTTTCAAGACATGCGGTGCATCCCTAGCCGGTCATGATCGACGGAGACAACATGACATCTAGTCTAAGTACAGGTGCCGCCGAGCAAGTCGCGGCTGTGCCATTCCTCTCCAAGGAGCGCATTGTAGCGAGGCCAGGCTTCAACCGCTGGCTGGTCCCTCCGGCTGCCTTGGCGATTCACTTGTGCATAGGCATGGCTTATGGCTTTTCGGTCTTTTGGCTACCCTTGTCGCAGGCCATCGGCATGACCCATCCCATGGCCTGCGGCCCCGAAATCGGCTTCTTGCAAGAGTTGTTCGTCACGCATTGCGACTGGAAGATCTCCACGCTGGGATGGATGTATACATTGTTCTTTGTGCTGCTTGGCAGTTCTGCCGCCATTTGGGGAGGCTGGCTGGAACGAGCCGGTCCGCGCAAGGCTGGCGTGGTCAGTGCACTATGCTGGTGCGGCGGCATGCTGCTTTCCGCACTCGGCGTCCACCTACATCAGTTCTGGCTGATGCTGCTGGGCTCCGGCGTGATTGGCGGTATTGGTCTGGGTCTCGGGTATATCTCGCCAGTCAGTACACTGATCAAATGGTTTCCAGATCGGCGAGGCATGGCTACCGGCATGGCCATCATGGGATTTGGCGGCGGCGCGATGATTGGCTCGCCGCTCGCCACCGAACTCATGGCGGCCTTTGCTACGTACGAAGGAGGGGGCGTGACGCAGACGTTTGTCGCTATGGCCGCAATGTACTTTGTATTCATGATGAGTGGCGCGCTGGCCTATCGCGTACCCCCGCCCGGATGGGCACCCGCTGGCTGGAAGTCCACTAACGATCGGGCAGATGGCGCCATGGTGACTCAGCACCATGTCCATGTGAAGAGAGTGTGGGGTATCCCGCAGTTCTGGCTTGTTTGGATGGTGCTTTGCATGAATGTCTCGGCCGGCATCGGGGTTATCGGCATGGCCAGTCCGATGCTGCAAGAAGTCTTCGGTGGACACCTGATTGGCCAAGCCATGTCATTCTCTGATCTCAACAAAAAACAATTGACGTCAATAGCGTCTTTGGCGGCCGGTTTTACCGCGCTGCTAAGTTTGTTCAACATCGGTGGCCGGTTTGTCTGGGCCAGTCTTTCCGATAAGTTCGGACGCAAGCAGACTTACACCATTTTCTTCGTACTAGGCATGCTTCTATATGCCAGCATTCCGTCGAGCATCACTGCCGGGTACTTGATACTCTTTGTTGTTGCTGTCTGCGTCATCGTCAGTCTGTATGGTGGAGGGTTTTCCACGGTGCCGGCTTACTTGGCCGACCTGTTCGGCACTCAATTTGTCGGTGCCATCCATGGCCGACTACTCACAGCTTGGGCCACCGCCGGCATTCTTGGACCGGTCGTCGTGAACTACATGCGCGACTACCAGCTTGCTCTGGGCCTGCCGCGTGAGCAAGTGTACAACCAGTCGATGTATATCTTAGTTGGCATGCTGTTAGTGGGCTTAGTTTGCAACCTTCTGATCAAGCCAGTGCACCCGAAATATTTCATGAGCGAGCAGGAACTCGCGGAGGAGAAACGCGTGGCGCACCCTGCGCCACCCATGTGCGAGCTGTCTGCCGAAACGCCCACCATGCGGGCGTCTGGCAGCAGTACGCTGGTCGTGCTCGCTTGGGTCGCGGTTGGGCTGCCACTCGTGTGGGGCATCTATCGCACGATGCTCAGTGTTGTGGCACTCTTCCACGGCTAGTGCTCGTCAGGTTTGGCCCGTCATGAAGCACTACCGCTGCAATCGATACATCCGTGCGATTGCACGGGGGCCACAACATTGGTCTGGCGAACGGTGTGGCACTGGGTTCATGGTGGTGGAATCGGTTGCAACATTTGCAGCAACGCCTGTTAGAGCAACCGATACCGATCCGTCACTGTCGGGATGCCTAGCTTGCGCTCACCTGCGCCTGGCTTGGGGATTGTCACCCATCGCGCCGGCCCCGGCTGATACGTCCGCCGCAACCGCGGCTCCCGTATCACCAGCCAAGCGCTCACCAGAGGGTACAACCTCACTTCATTCGCGATGGCCAACTGAAGGCGGGACCGACACCCATAGGGGTGTACCCATGCTGGGCACACCCCTCAAAAAAAAGCACGGCTAGCAGCCGTGCATCCATTCGCGGTCCGGAATCGTCTGGCGCGCTCCGTAGCCCGCGTCTCTCAGGTTCCAACTCCACCCTCTCTATCGGGATTTACCGCCCAAAATTTAATGTATCAGTGGTTTGACGCACTGTAAAGAACTGATTTTGGGATTTTAACCCCGCGGCCTCTTGCGAAAAGAGGTGGTCGGCGCTTCTGGCGTTCACCCTAAAAGCGATTGGCCGCCTTTGACACGCTATCGGTAACCGATTGCGACGGCGCAGTGTTCTTCAAACCGTGCGCCTTAAAAAATGCCCTATCCTACCGTCATAAAAGCGAAATTGATGCTTACGGCACCGGGCGCCGGGTACTCGATCAACCGCGTCTTTGGATAAATAACACGGCGACAAGAAGATCTGAGACGGACGCTCGGCTCGCCGTACGCAGACCGAAGTGCCAGCGAATAGAAATAGCCCGTCTTCCTTCATGCTCGACGGGCACTTCGCCCTGCAGCGTCAGCGCAAGCGGATCGGACAGCCACACTGGCTCAGCGCTGGAAGTCATGGACAGACCCGAGATTGAGTCACTGCGTAAGTTCATCGAGCGCGGTGCGGCATTACACCAGCCGTTGCGGGTCGCCGAGATTGTCGGCGATTAAACGGTCGCGATAGTGCATCTCGGCTCACGCGTTCAGTTGCGCATACAACTTGTCGTCCATCTACAGCGATGGATTCATTTCATCGATCTCCCGCTCGTTCAACGCCACACGCAGCCGTGGGCATGCCGGTTCCCCGACATTCTTCATGCTCTTGCGCAGATCGAAGAGGAGCGTGTCGGCGATTGGACCACCACGCGAGGTCAACACGAGCAGGTAAGGCGCTGGCGAGAAAACGGGGGCCCTTCCTTGATCGAAGGTATCGCGGGTCACTTGGATGCTGTTCATAGCGACTCCTCAATTGCAGTCCAATCAAAACATCTTAGATGGCGGCTAATGAAACACCTTTCGCCTACGCGAGCCGTTTTATCGGTTTCCGTGGACAGTCCGGCGCGCCACTTCGCCGGCAACCCGCCGGATTCGTAGTAAGCGCGTCGCGCCCGTGGCGTCGGCGTCAGAATCACGGGTATCGACATTGCACACCAGTGAGGATCCGGAATGTCTGACAGATTTTCAGTCCGCCATTGCGAAGCAAAGCCGCCGATCGTGGCCGACTCCGCCGACGCGAAACCGCAAACGGATCAACGCAAGGCGACTCACACTGCCAAGCGTGCATCCGGCAATGGCCGATTGTCCGGGCTCAGCGCGAAGCCTGCCTACCGATCCGATGCAGCTCGCTGCCCCGAAGCAACCCGTCGCGACCGCGCCGCACCCCGGGCAGCGGCGCCGCGCGTGTTTGTCAACGGTACGCGAACGCCAGGCGAGCCACGCTTCAGTTTCGACATTCAAGACAATCCTTTCTGGCAAGCCAGCGAGAAGGACCTGAAATAACGGCATAGGGTCCGCCCGCTATGTCACGCCGTTTTCAGTCGATACCCGGGCCGTTACATTGACGAATGCACGCCGCTCCTCACGCGACGTCACGCCGAACTTCTCGTGATACGCGTTGGTAAAATGAGCAGCCGAAGAGAATCTGCACGCCAGTGCTGATCTGCCGGACTGATTTGCTGGTGCGCTGCCATGGGATCTTTGCCTTCGCCGGCCGCTGCTCAAGGTCATACTTCGACAGTATCGCCGCCAGATATTGATAGCACAGCCGCTCCTCCCCGATTGACCCTAACCCAATAGCCGGACAACTGGCCGGCGAGCGCCAGGACAGCCAACGGTGGCCGTGAAGGCCACCGTGCTGGCGTGCAGCATCCGTTTCACCTCGTTACTGTACGCAGGTAACGCGCGACGCAGCGCCGAGGGCAAAATCATGCGCAAATACAGCGTTAGTTGCGGCATGCCATAGGCACGCGCGGCCCCGACTTTTCCATACGGTGTCATCCGGATCGCACCGGCGAAAATTTTCGTTGTGTACGCACACGTATTGAGCCCAAACGCCAGCACCGTACAATGATATCCGCTGCGGAAGAACGCATCGAGCCACTCGTGAGACCGCACGAACGCGAGGCCGTAGACACCGGTACAGATTAATGACAGTTTTACGTATAGCGGTATGCCGCGAATCCCGTACGTAGACACGCCCACCGGGATCGAGAGCCAGCGATTTGCCAACACGTGCACGACCAGCAGCGGCCCGGACAACGTGAAATCGATGGCCAGCGACGCGGCGATCAACCACGCGATCACCGCCCGGACGAACAACTGACGCCCGTCGCTATGCAGGTAGGCGAGCGGATATTGAGCCAGAATCTCGATCATCGCTGGACCCGTCGCACGCCAATCGAATATCGGCGCTCAAGCCGATGCAGCATCACCAGGTATCATGGCCCATTCGCCAACCGTGCCGACGACCAGCACGACGTCGACACGCAAAGTCCTGCGCATGTCTGTGCGGGCGGGCGAAATCGCGCATTGTCCTGCACGCACGGTAACCGTGCAACGATAATAGCTAGTTTTTAAGAACGCAAATAACAGGATGACCCTATCACTGCGGGCCCGCCTCCGCGCATTGGTCATGCGCGTCACGATCGGGCAGAAGGACGTGTCACGGCGTGGCCGCACTGGCCACCAAGCACTTGCCGTGGCGTTCGCGGCAGCGCTGGCGCTGCACGCGTCGGCTTCGTGCGCCGGGACGCTCGCGTGCGCAACGCCCGACCGTGCGCACGGCCGCGCGGCGATCGGTCTGGTACTCTCTGGCGGTGGCGCGCGTGGCTATGCGCACCTGGGCGTGCTCAAGGTGTTGGAAGAAAACCGCATCCCCGTGGATTGCATCGCCGGCACTAGCATGGGCGCCGTGGTGGGCGGCTTGTACGCGAGCGGCATGAGTGCGACAGACATGCAGGACCGGCTGGCAGGCGTGAACCTGACGGACATTGCATTCGACGTGCACCAACGCGCCGAGCTGCCGCAATCGCAACGCGAAGACGAACAATCGTATGCCAGCAGCCTGACACTGGGCGTCAGCAGCGACGGGCTGAAGTTGCCACGCGGTCTGGTGCAAGGCAACCGGCTACAAGCGCTGTTGTCGGATTGGACCTCGACGTTGGCCGGTGACCTGTCGTTCGATAAGCTGCCGATTCCGTATCGAGCGATCGCGACCGAGTTGCGCAGTGGCCAGATGATTGTGCTGGATCATGGCTCACTGCCGCAAGCGATCCGCGCCAGCATGGCGATGCCCGGGCTGTTCGCGCCGACTGACGTCGACGGGCGCACGCTGGTCGACGGGGGCTTGGTCAGCAACCTGCCGGTGGACACGGTACGCACGATGGGCGCGGACGTCGTGATCGCCGTAGACGTCGGCTCGCCGCTACGTCCGCTCGATGCACTGGCGACGCCCGCAGACGTGATGCAGCAGATGATCGGCATCCTGATCCGGCAAAACGTCGCGCAACAACGCTCGCGGCTGGTCGCCGGCGACGTGCTAATCCAACCCGATCTCGGTTCCCTGACCTTCACCGATTTCGCGAATGCGGCACAGGCGATTGAGGCCGGCGAGGCGGCGGCCCGCGCGGCTCTGCCGCAACTACGGCATCTGGCGCTGGCGCCCGCCGACTACGCCGCTTACCGCCGCGCACACGCCGCCCCGCCACCGCGCCCGATACGCCTGACGCAGATTGACATCGAGTCGGTCGGCGCAGTGCCGGCCGCACGGATCCGCAACTATCTGCATGTGCGTCCGGGCGACCTTTACGATCCACACCAGCTGAACAAGGACCTGCTGACCTTGTCAAATTCCGGTGACTTCGAGGACGTCACGCAGAAGCTGGTCGAACACGGCGACGAACACCGGCTCGTGATCACGGCGCGACAAAAGTCATGGGGGCCAAACTTCCTGCTGTTTGGCCTAGGCTTGTCGAGCAGTTCAACCGATGAAGGCGGATTTCGGCTGCATCTGGGCTATCGCCGACCGTGGCTGAGCCCGGCGGGACTCGAGGGACGCGTGGACACCACGCTCGGCAGTGACTTGATCAGCGTGCATGGTGAGCTGCGCCAGCCGCTGTCCAGTGCATTCGGCTACTACGTGGCGCCATATGTCGAGTACATGAGCCGCTACGCGAACCTCTATAGTGACAACGTCCGCATTACCCGCTTCCATCTGCAAACCAAACGCGCCGGCATCGATTTCGGGCTGCCGCTCGCGCGACTCGGCGACTTGCGCATCGGGCTCGCGTATGCGCACGGCTTCACATCGCCGCTGTACAACCTGCCGCTGGACGAAAGCGGCACACAGCTGGCGTTCCCGGACGCCTATGGCCGGCAGTTAAGCATGCGCGCGCGACTGGTCATCGACCAACTCGACGACTCGCAGTTCCCCCGCAGCGGCTACTATACGGAGATCAAGGCCGAGCGTTCGCTTGCCAGCAGCGAGGACCGCATCACTGAGCTATACGGCAAGGCAATGGCTGCAGTCTCGTTCGAACGACACAGCGTCAACGTCAGCATCGAGGGTGGCAAAGACATCGGCGGCACTAACGTGATCAATCCGCTCGGTTTCACGCTGGGCGGCTTCCGACACTTGTCCGCGTATGCAGCCGACCAATTGTCCGGCACGTCGATGGCTTATGCTCAACTCACGTACATGAATCAGTTGGCTTCGTTCAACACCGGTCCGTTCCGCGGCTTGTTTGCAGGCGTCACGGCGGAAATGGGTAACGTCTGGAACGGCTTCAACGACGCGCTGGACAGCGGGCCGATGAAGCGCAGCGTGTCGCTGTTCACCGGGCTGACCAGCTCATTCGGGCCGGTCTATTTCGGTGTCGCGCTCGCGCCGGGGGGACGTCGCAATGTGTATTTCCAGTTCGGGCACGTCTATTGATCCGCGAGCGGTGGCAGTGGCTGTTAGCTGTTAGCTGTTAGCTGTTGGCTGTTGGCTATTGATTGTTGGCGCCTGGCACCAACGGTCCGAACATGTAGGCGCTCCTGTCACCGGCCAACTCGGTTTAAAGGGCGTGCCGCCGAGCGACTGAGGGGGCGCCACAACGATATAGCCACGGTGTGTTGCTGCGTTGCGGGCAAAATTGTCGAATTTTCGACTTACTCCCATGCCACCTTGCTGAATTGATATCCTCTGCCACGCACGGTCTTGATCCGTTGCGGGTTGGCCGCATCGTCGTGCAGCTTGCGCCGCAGCTTGGAAATACAGCCGTCGACCGTGCGATCCACGCCGTCAAAACCGATGCCGCGCAGCTGACGCATTAAGTCGTCGCGGCTCACGACCTCGCCGGCACAGCGCACCAGCGCCCATAGCAAGTCGAACTCGGCTGAGGTGAGATCGGGTACGCTGCCATCAGGCAGGCGAATGCTGCGCGTGGCGCGGTTAATCTCGAATTTGCCTAAGATGAGGCACTCCGGCTCAACACTCGTCTCGCCGCCGAGCTGCAGCCCGCGGCGCAGCAGCGCCTTGATCCGCGCAAGCAGCACGCGTGGCTCCACCGGCTTGTGCACATAGTCATCGGCACCGAGCTCTAGTCCCAACACCTCGTCGAGATCCTCATCCCGGGCCGTCACCATGATGATTAGCCCATCGAACTGTTTGCGCGCCTCACGGCATATCTGGAAGCCGTCCTTGCCGGGCAGGTTCACATCGAGAATCACCAGGTCGGGCCGACGCGCGAGAATCGCGTCCAATGCGTCGTTGCCGTGCAGCACGATATGCACGTCATAGTCGTGCTTGCGCAGGTAGCTGGCCACCAGCGCAGCCAGGCGACTGTCGTCTTCGATCAGCAAAATGCGTGAAACCATGATGGAGCCGCTCAATGGCATGGATGTTTCGCGCGCATTCTACGATACAACTCGATATTTCTCTGCGCATTTCGAAAGGAATACCAGCCACTCGCGGCTAAGATCGATGTCGTCTTCACCGTTTCTTTTTCGTTGTTCCGTCTCCACCGTTTCATTACCGCGCCATGTCCGATCGGTCTTTCGCGTCCGCGCTGCCCGGTGCGCGCGAGCTCGTGCTGAACAGCCTCCGCGCATGATGCCCGCCTTTGTCAGGATGACTGGCGGCGCCGTCGCGCTATCTGGACGGCATAGCCCATTCCATCGCACGGATCAGGTGTGCCGCGCGCATCGCCTATCCCAGAGAGCGCGCCGCACACCGGTGGTGGCGGCCTCGAACTCCACGTGCGCTCGCTCGTGTAGTGGAACGAGACGACGCAGTGGCTCGCGCAATGCTTCACTCAGCCAACCACCGCGCTGGTGCGTCACTGCTCGGCGATGCTGGAACGCGTGCAACGGCCGTTCCTGGACCGCAGCTGTACGTCGGCGCGCTCCAGGACACCATCCGTCGTTGAACGGCCGTGCGCTGTTTCGCACTATGACGCAATAGTGGTAGCGTGCGCCCGAAGGTGCTGGTGGCGCGACTCACACACCGCGCCTGCAGCGCTCACACGTGGGCCGGCGCTAGCACGGCCCGCAACCGTGCTAGCGTATCGCTCACCCAATCAGCCTTGCACGCCATTAGTGACCGCCCATCGCCGCATGCATCGCTTGAATCAATCCAGTCGGGCCGGCTCTATGCGCCGCGCAAATCACGATTGCTGCATGGCATGCTGGCTGCTCACCGATCAATTCCCCGTCATTATTGTGTCCGCTACGGCTATCACCGGGGAGCCACTGAAGCGACTCGCATGGACAATAGGCGTCCATTATAGGAGCGGACAGTCTGCTATTACGCCTTGGGACGGTAGACGTCTATATCGTTCCGGACAATAATTGGTTGAAACGATCCGCGTAGTCCGTGTCGACCGCGCCTTGCTGGACCGCCGTGGGCACCACTTCGGCAGCCAGTTGTTTGAGTGCCTCAACTACGCGAAATGTCGTCTCCGCCACTTCATGCAACGGTGCGCCCGTCGGCTCTAAAATATTACGCATTCTCGGGACAATCTCGTAGACGGCCAGTGCGTGCAGCGCTCGCTCCAGCTGCTCGAGGCGATCTTGCTGATCGACGTCACGAGCCGCCGCCCGGACAAATGCATCGAGTTCGTCCTGTCGGGCGCCGCGCTCGCCCAAAGCGACTAGGTCCAAACGTAAGTCGAACATTTGGAGCATCCATGACACAAATTTGCGATGTTGGCGCTGGCGAAGCGCTTCGCACGGAAACAGCTCGGCCGCCATTGACCAAGCGAATAAGTCGCCGTTGTCCGCAGCCTCCGCATCGGAGATACGCAGCGCGACCCACAGTTTATCGCGTTGATCGAGTTGATCAAACGCCTCGGGCGCCACAGGCACCACCTGCTGTGCATACGCCCACTCTTCTAGCTTCCTGCGCACGATTTCCTGTTTCTCGTGCTGTCTCATCCGTGCGTCGACATCGAACAACGTGGTCCACGGCTGCGGCGATCCTCGATGAGGACAAGGCATGGTACGACAGTCGGCAAAATCGGCATGGGCTTCCCGCATCCACGACCTAAGGCGAGTACTCAACGGCGCCGCCGGCCGTTCCTCCAAAGTGGCTACTGTGTCGCCCGGCGTGGAGCGGAACGCCTCAAGCGGATTAAAATTGGTATCGTGGAAGAAATGTGGCAATACATTCAATCCCTCGTTACTTTGCTCGCTAGACGATCGCGTGGTCGGGCTAAGAGTCAAACTGGCCCGAGAGCGGCGGTGCGCGGGCCTCGGAATGTCTATTGACGATACGCCGCGGAGAATGGTACTTCCGTCGGGGTGGGCATTCCCATTCGTGTTGTCGGGGTGGGGCCCATGGAAGACAGGGAGCGACAACGTCCTGCTCGAATGCGACCTGCGCTTGTATTCATCGGACGGACGCTTCGCCGGCGCAGACAAACATGTTCTCGCATGAGCAGCGTCTGTCCAACCGTGTAGTTTCTCCGTGTCATCCTGCCTCTGCAAGTTTGTGGTTTCCGTGTGTGATAGCTCGCGCGAATTGCCGTCGCCAAGCGCAGTCGGTGCAGCATGCGCAGGCATGGCGTCGCCATCAAGCTCCGGTCCATCTGGTCTGTGGCGCTCTTCAACCTTGTCGTGTTCTCCGCGCTCATCCCGCAGGGAAGCATCGAGGCGCGATACGGTGAATGGTGCCCCCTCTGTACGATGCTCGGCCGACGCGCCCACGTCGCTGCTCGTTGTGCCGCCGCACCCCGCGGTTACTGCCAAAACCATGCCGGCGCCTAGCTTCGAAAGCAATCGACTTGTCTGTCGTGTCATTGTGTCCTCGCCATAAAAAATGCAGCTGCTGCATCGGGCTGCGAGCCTGTCACAATCGGAGGTGAGCAGAACGTATAGCGTCGGATAAGCGATCTAAAAAGACCGATGCTTCAGTGCGGCGAGTGATCGCAGCAGCACAGGCACGCGGCGCATCAAAGCGCGCGTACGCGTGCGAGGATCGCGAGGTAGTATTTCAGAGAGGGTGTAGGCAAGCCAATTTGGCTCAGTCATCCCGCACTTAAATTGCATTTTATTGTCGATAAATATTAGTTAATTATATCCATTTTCGTATAAACAGCTCAATTGCGCAAGATACTCGCTACGTTCGGACCGGGGCCACATCGACAGTCTCGTAACAAACACGGGCACACGCGCCGATGCAAAGTTGCTTGGGCCGCAGACATGCGACACGCTCACGCTGCTGGTGACCCGTTGCACAATACGTCCGCGCGCATCAGCAGCGTGCGCTCGGACAGCACCAACGCGTCATCGTGACATGCGTCGCGCACAAGATGGTCAGGTTTAGCAATCGCTCATGCAGCGCCTTGAGTGCCGAGCGCACTGACGCGCGCAGGTCGAAATCAGGCGCGGACAGCGGTTCGTCCAACAGCAGCATCACATGGTCCTGCGTCGGATAACTGGACGAGCTTGAGCACATCGGCCACGCGCCGCGCGACCTTCGCGTTCAACACGCCGCACTCGCAGCCGAACGTGACATTTCCAAACACTGTAGGTATGCAAAAGTGCATAGCTCTGGAACAACCTCTCCATGCTACGCTGGTGTTGCGCAACCGACAGTACGCCGCACTCCGAAAGTGCGTCGAGGATAGGCTGGTGCCCCTGCGCCGCTAGCATGGGATCGGTCCTGCTTAATAGTCGAGGGTTCATGGGCCGTTGCCTCGTCGCACGCAACGCCGACAGCCGTGCCCAAACCCCGTAGAATTGGGCAGGGAGCGTATCGGCCCGTCGCCGATGCGGCGCACGGCTGCCGCCAGACCATGCTGCTTTGTCAGGAGACGAAAACGTTCATATCCGAAGATCCAGCCGAAAGCTGCAACGGCGTCGATCCGGCTCGGCCGGGGCACACGCTGGCCGAACCGGACGATGTGCAACCGGGCCTGCGCGCGCTGGCCGGCTTCGTGCTAGCGCATCCTCGCCTATTCGTGCTGACGGGCGCCGGCATCAGTACCGCCTCGGGCATTCCTGACTATCGCGATGCGAACGGCGAACGTAAGGGCCGTGCACCCATTATGCTGCAAGCGTTCCTTCGCTCGCCGACGGCGCGCCGCCGCTACTGGGCCCGCAGCGCGCTCGGCTGGAAAGTGCTGGCCCAGGCCAAGCCAAGCGCCGCGCACCATGCGCTGGCGCGACTCGAGGCACTGGGTCACGTCGAGCAGCTTGTCACGCAAAACGTCGACGGCCTGCATCGTCGCGCCGGACAAGCCGGCACAATCGAGCTTCACGGCAACATTGGCCGTGCCATCTGCATGAGCTGCGGCCGCATGCATGCGCGTGCGGCCATCCAGCAGCGGCTCGAAGCGGACAATCCGGCGTTGCAAACGCTGTCGGCCAACGCAGCGCCCGATGGCGACGCCGATCTCGAGTCGATCGACTTCGATACGATCCGAGTGCCGGTGTGTGACCATTGCCAAGGCATGCTGAAACCGGACGTGGTGTTCTTTGGCGAGGGCGTGCCGCGCGAGCGTGTCGACACGGCGCAGGCCGCGCTCACGCGCGCCGATGCAGTGCTTGTCGTCGGCTCGTCGCTGATGGTCTACTCGGGCTATCGCTTCTGCGTGCAAGCGGCACGGGCCGGCAAGCCGATTGCCGCGATCAACCTCGGGCGCACGCGTGCCGATCCGCTGCTCGCGCTGAAGGTCACGCTGCCATGCGACCAGGCGCTGCTGTCATTGCTCGCCGCCCTGCCGTCTGCCAACCTGCGTAAACCCACGTAATCCGCCAACCTTTTTGCCTCGTTTGCGACATCTCGTCCATCCGATGACCCTACACGCGTGCGCTCGATAGGGATAGCGGTGCGACGCGGATGAACTGTATTTCTATGTCAAACATGGCAACGGCCTGCCGGTCCGGTTTAATCCGACGGTCACCGACCTGTTCGAAATTATGGACCTGGTCGAGCACAGCACCCGCTTGCTGCCGATTCCCGACTACACGCGGCTGTTCTTTCGACTCAAGTACGTGTAGGCGTACCGGCAAATCGCGTTCCATATTGCCCGCGAGGTGCCCAACGACGCCGCCACGCGTTCCGTACTGGCCACCGTCCGCGCCGCACGCGCCTGCGGCACTTGGCGATGACCTAGCAGGGCCACCATCCCAAGTTCGCGATCGCGCTGTCCCTGCTGAAAATGCATCCACGGTTGTTTTATGGCTTCGTGCGACGCGTCGCCTAGCGTCGTAGCACGATCTGTCGCGATTTCCGTTGCCCTGACGCGCGCACGCGCCGCGCGCCACCACGTAACGGTCACCGATACCTCGATCCGCGCAAAGCTCAGTCGCCCAGCGGCTTGGCCATCGCGACACGCAAATGCATCGGAAAGCCCAGCGCCTGTTCATGCGTGAGCACCGCGCGCATCTGCTCGCCCTGCAGCGCGATCGGCAACTCGGCGAAACCCTCGCTGCGGTAGAACGGCGCATTCCAGCGCACGTCCCGCAAGGTCGTCAGTAGGGCTTGCCGGTAGCCCTCGGCGCGCCCGACCATGCATGCATGCCGCAGCAATGCGCGGCCATGGCCACGGCGGCCGTAGGCAGGGTCGACGTCCATTTGACGAATATGGAATCCACCATCGAGTTCCCCGCCGAGCAAATAGCCGATCACGATCCGATCGTCGTACTCCACCACCCATAGCCTGCGTTGCCGTACCCCGTCGGCAAGCTCATCCTGAGTCAATCCGTGCGCAGCAAACACCGGGAACGCGACATGCCCACGCAGCCGCTCGCCGGCGCGACGCTCTATCGACAACAGCACAGAAAAATCCGCCGGGACGGCAAGACGAATCATCAACAAGCGCCTAAATAAACTTCCACAACAGCATCATATAACGCCCCTCGGTCCGATTTCTCCCCCGCTCCGCGGCCGACGACCAATGACCAGCAACCAGTGACCGACGACCCACAATCAGTAATCAGTAACTAATAACTTAAATCTAACGATCGACGAACAAGCGTGTTCAGGCGCGCGAACGGCGCACGCCGATCCGGCACTGGCTCACGTCCGCGCAGGCGACACCTTATCGCGCGGCATTGAGTTTGCGCCACAGTGTCGTCTTGCTGATGCCCAACGCCTGGCATGCTGCATCGCGATCACCATCATGGGCCTTTAACGCGGCACGGATCTCGTCCGCCTCGACATGGCGGCTACGTTCACGCAGCGTCGAGGCGGGCACGACGGGACCAGCCGGCGTGTCGAACAACTCGGGCGCGATCGTGCGCAGCACGGCCACGGTCAGCGCAACATCGTCCTCGGCCTCGGTATCGGCTAATTCGACCGCGATCCGCTCGATGACGTTCTGCAGTTCGCGCACGTTGCCGGGCCATCGGTACGCGCACAGCGGCGCGGCCACCGGCGCCAGTATTCGGGTTGCCTCGTTGGTATCCGGCACACGCACGGCCAGGCGGGGCTCGCGCCGCGCCGCCTGCAGCAGCCATTCCACCGCGAGCAGCATCACATCACCAGGACGCTCACGCAACGGTGGCAGCGCAATGCTCAAGATATTCAGCCGATAATAAAGATCAGCGCGGAATGTGCCCGACTCGATGCCATCGATCAACGCACGGTGCGTGGCGGCGATCACGCGGATATCGACGCGCACCGGCTCGGTCGAACCCAGACGCACCACTTCGCGCTCCTGGAGCACCCGCAGCAAACGGCTTTGCAACGGCAACGACATCTCGCCGATCTCGTCCAGGAATAAAGTGCCACGATGCGCGGCTTCGATCAGGCCCACCTTGCCCCCCCTGCGCGCGCCGGTGAAGGCGCCCTCTTCGTAGCCGAACAGTTCGCTTTCGAGCAGCGCCTCCGGAAAGGCACCGCAGTTGATAGCCACGAACGCGAAATCGCGCCGCGCACTCAGGCGGTGGATGCTCTGGGCGACCATTTCCTTGCCGGTGCCGCTTTCGCCGAGCACGAGCACGGTCGCGTCCGAGCGTGCATAACGACGCACCAGCACGCGCACGCGCTCGATGGGCGCGCATTCGCCGACCAGGTCGTCCAGATCGTAACGGGCGGTCAATTGCTGCGCACGCGGCCGTGACCGCAACGTGCGATCCAGCCGCTCTACCGCGCGCGACTCTTGGAACGTCAGCACGGTGCCGCCCTGCTCGCCGCAGGGGCCGGCGAGCGGGCCGCGATGCACGACATAGCTCACCCCACGGATGACGCTGAGCGTATCGCCGTCGGCGTCGGGCAGCGAATCGGCCAGGCACGGCGCCAAATCCAGCAGCGTGCGCCCCGCCGCCTGCGTGGCGCCGATACCGAGCGCGTCAGACAGTCGTTGGTTCATCGCCTCGACGCGTCCTTCGGCATCGAGCGCCACCACTCCGTCGCGCAGGTGCTGCAGCAGGTTATCCAGCCGGGCGCGGCGCAGTGCCTCGGCACGCGTGGCCTGCACGACTTCCAGCGCGGTATCGAAAGCGGCACGCACGCAGGCGCGAGAGTACAGAAATACCGCATGCATGCCGGCGTGGGCGGCAAGATCCGCGACCAGGCCGGGCCCGACCACCGCGCCAACGCCACGCTCACGCAAGTCCTGCACGCAGGCCTGCGCATCCTGCACCGACCGATACGAGCCGAGAACCACGTCAACGCCGTAGGCATGCGTGAACTGCCGGACCTCGTCAGGAATATCGCCGTGTGTAACCAGCGCGACCAATGCCGCGTCGCGCCGTGCCTGCGCCAGCGCATGCATCACGTCGAAACCGGTGGGATGGATCAGCACAACCGGCACGTTCACGCGCGCTTTCAAATACGCGCCGTTCGATCCACCGGCCACTACCACGTCCGGACGCATCGAGCCGGCCACATTGATCTCATGCACCGCGTCTTCGAAACCGCGCGAGACCACGCGCAGTTGCGCACGCCCGTCATACTCGCGGGCGATGTCCAGGAACAAGTCACGCAATCGACTTATTCCCATGGCCCACAAACGCGGGCGAGCGACCGCGTCTGGTTGTACGATGCTCAAAGCCCATTTACCCCAATTGGTGATACCGCAAATTGGTGATACCACATTATGCGCGTCGCATCTCATAAACGAAACGCCTGATTTCAATATTGAAACTCGGGCCACAACTGCCGAGCCGACGCAGCCCGAAAAATCAAGGCGTTGACGCTTTCATCGGCCATTGGCTCGGCACTTGCTTAAACGCCGTTGTTTTCCTGGAGCGACAATGAACCCACCCCCACCCCAGCCCGCCAGCGCGGGTGCCAAGTTCCGCGCCGCTGTTGCCCAAGCCCAGCCGCTGCAAGTGGTCGGCGCGATCACTGCCTATGCGGCGAAGATGGCCGAGGCTGTCGGCTTCAAGGCCGTCTACCTGTCCGGCGGCGGCGTCGCGGCGAATTCACTCGGCTTGCCAGACCTGGGCATCAGCACGATGGAAGACGTGCTGATCGATGCGCGCCGCATCACCGATGCAACCTCACTGCCGCTGCTGGTCGACATCGATACCGGCTGGGGCGGCGCGTTCAACATCGCGCGCACCATCCGCTCGTTCATCAAGGCGGGGGTGGCGGCCGTGCATCTCGAGGATCAGGTCGGCCAGAAACGCTGCGGTCACCGGCCAGGCAAGGAATGTGTGCCGACCAACGAAATGGTTGACCGTGTGAAGGCGGCGGTAGACGCGCGCACCGACGAGCAGTTCGTCATCATGGCGCGCACCGATGCCGCCGCTGCCGAGGGCTTGGACGCCGCGATCGAGCGAGCACTCGCCTATGTCGAAGCCGGCGCCGATATGATCTTTCCCGAGGCCATGCGCACGCTGGACGACTACCGTTGCTTCAAGGCCGCGGTCAAGGTGCCAATCCTGGCAAATCTGACCGAGTTCGGCGCGACCCCGCTGTTCACTGTTGACGAACTGCGCGAAGTCGATGTGGACATCGCACTGTACTGCTGCGGCGCCTATCGAGCAATGAACGCAGCAGCGCTGAACTTTTATCAAACTGTGCTGCGCGATGGCACGCAGAAGGCCGCTGTGCCAACCATGCAGACGCGCGCTGATCTGTATCACTACCTGGGCTATCACGCATACGAACAGAAGCTCGACGCGCTGTTCGCCGCTAACAACGCTAACAAGTAACGCTTGAGTCCGGAGACGAAACCATGAGCGAAGCAGACAACAACAAGCCGGCAACGGGCGCCTTCAAGCCGAAGAAGTCGGTCGCGCTGTCCGGCGTGGCCGCCGGCAATACCGCGCTGTGCACGGTCGGGCGCACCGGCAATGACTTGCACTATCGGGGCTACGATATCCTGGAGTTGGCCGGCGCATGCGAGTTCGAAGAAGTCGCCTACCTGCTGGTGCACGGCAAGCTGCCGACCGTGTCCGAGCTCACCGCCTACAAGGTCAAGCTCAAGGCACTGCGCGGGCTGCCGGCGAACGTCAAGGCGGTACTCGAATCCATCCCGGCGTCGGCCCATCCGATGGACGTCATGCGCTCGGGTGTCTCCGTGCTCGGTACCGTGCTGCCCGAAAAGGACGATCACACTCTGCCCGGCGCACGAGATATCGCGGACCGGCTGATGGCCTCGCTAGGCTCGATCCTGCTGTACTGGTACCACTACTCGCACAACGGCAAGCGCATCGACGTCGAAACGGATGACGACTCGATCGGTGGTCATTTCCTGCACCTGCTACACGGCAAGGCGCCGACGCGCTCATGGGTCGATGCGATGCACGTGTCGCTGAACCTGTACGCCGAGCACGAGTTCAACGCATCGACGTTTACCAGCCGCGTGATTGCCGGCACAGGCTCAGACATCTACTCGGCGATCACCGGGGCAATCGGCGCGCTGCGTGGCCCGAAACACGGCGGCGCAAACGAAGTCGCATTCGAGATCCAATCGCGCTACGCCACCCCCGATGAAGCCGAAGCTGACATCCGTCGCCGCATCGAAAACAAGGAAGTGATAATCGGCTTTGGCCACCCTGTCTACACGATCTCCGATCCGCGCAATAAGGTGATCAAAGAAGTCGCCAGAAAACTATCGAAGGAGGCGTCCAACACCAAGCTGTTTGACATTGCCGAGCGCCTGGAGACCGTGATGTGGGACATCAAGAAGATGTTTCCGAACCTGGACTGGTTCAGCGCGGTGTCGTACCACCTGATGAGCGTGCCCACCGCGATGTTCACGCCGCTGTTCGTCATCGCGCGCACGTCTGGCTGGGCCGCGCACATCATTGAGCAGCGTGTGGACAATAAGATCATCCGCCCGAGTGCCCACTATACTGGCCCGGAAAACCTGCCGTTCGTGCCGCTCGAAAAGCGGGTCTCATGCCGATGAATACCGCTTACAGAAAACCACTGCCAGGCACCGGCTTGGATTTCTTCGACGCGCGCGCTGCCGTCGATGCGCTGGCGCCGGGCGCCTACGACGGCCTGCCGTATACGTCGCGGGTATTGGCCGAGAACCTGGTGCGCCGGTGCGATCCGGCCACGCTTGACGCGTCTCTATCGCAGCTCATCGAGCGCAAGCGCGAATTGGATTTTCCCTGGTATCCGGCGCGTGTCGTCTGCCATGACATCCTGGGCCAGACCGCGTTCGTCGATCTCGCCGGGCTGCGCGACGCGATCGCGGCGCGTGGCGGCGATCCGTCACGGGTCAATCCGGTCGTGCCGACCCAGCTGGTAGTCGATCATTCACTGGCGGTTGAATGCGGCGGCGATGACAAGGACGCGTTCGAGAAGAACCGCGCGATCGAGGATCGCCGCAACGAAGACCGCTTTGACTTTATCAACTGGACCAAGAAGGCATTTCGCAACGTCGACGTCATCCCGCCCGGCAACGGGATCCTGCATCAGATCAACCTGGAGCGCATGAGTCCGGTCGTGCAGGTCAACGATGGTGTCGCCTTCCCCGACACGCTCGTTGGCACCGATTCGCATACGCCAATGGTTGATGCGCTGGGCGTAATCGCCGTTGGGGTGGGCGGGCTAGAGGCGGAAAGCGTGATGCTGGGGCGCGCGTCGTGGATGCGTTTGCCGGATATCGTCGGCGTGAAGCTGAGCGGCAAGCCTAGAGCCGGCATCACCGCCACCGACATCGTGCTGGCTCTCACTGAGTTCCTGCGTCAAGAAAAGGTCGTGTCGGCCTACCTTGAGTTCTATGGCGAGGGCGCTGCCAGTCTGACGCTCGGTGACCGCGCGACGATCTCGAACATGGCGCCCGAGTTCGGCGCCACCGCGGCCATGTTCTACATCGACGAGCAGACGATCCAGTACCTGCGGCTGACCGGTCGCAGCGACGAGTTGGTCGCGCTGGTCGAGCAATATGCGAAGAACACCGGCCTCTGGGCCGACACGCTGACACACGTGCAATACGAGCGTGTGCTCGAGTTCGACCTATCAACCGTGGTACGCAACATCGCCGGTCCGTCCAATCCGCACAAGCGCGTGCCCACCTCGGAGTTGGCCGCACGCGGCATCAGCGGCAAGGTCGAGCGCACGCCCGGCCGCATGCCTGACGGCGCGGTGATTATCGCGGCCATCACCAGTTGCACCAACACCAACAACCCGCGCAACATGATTGCCGCGGGTCTGCTGGCACGCAACGCGAACCGGCGAGGGCTGACCCGCAAGCCGTGGGTGAAAAGCTCACTGGCTCCCGGCTCAAAGGCCGTCACGCTGTATCTGCAGGACGCGCAACTGCTGCCGGAACTGGAGCAATTGGGTTTTGGTGTCGTCGCATACGCATGTACATCGTGCAACGGCATGTCCGGCGCGCTTGACCCGGTTATCCAAAAGGAAATCGTCGAGCGCAACTTGTATGCAACCGCAGTGTTGTCCGGTAACCGGAACTTCGACGGCCGGATCCACCCGTATGCGAAGCAAGCGTTTCTTGCCTCGCCGCCGCTGGTGGTAGCGTACGCGATCGCCGGCACGATCCGTTTCAATATCGAACGCGACGTACTCGGCCTCGACCGCGATGGTCACCCGGTCACGCTGCACGACATCTGGCCCAGCGATGACGAAATCGACGCGCTGGTTGCGGCTAGCGTCAAGCCAGAGCACTTTCGCAAGGTGTACGAACCGATGTTTGCGCTCAGCGTTGACGTGGGTCAGCAGGCCAGCCCGCTGTACGACTGGCGTGAGCGCAGCACCTACATTCGCCGTCCGCCGTACTGGGAGGGTGCACTCGCCGGGGAGCGCACGTTGCGCGGCATGCGCCCGCTCGCGGTGCTCGGCGACAACATCACCACCGATCACCTATCGCCCTCCAACGCGATCCTAGCTGATAGCGCCGCCGGCGAGTATCTCGCCAAGATGGGCCTACCGGAAGAAGACTTCAACTCGTACGCGACCCACCGCGGCGACCACCTGACCGCCCAGCGCGCGACGTTCGCGAACCCAACGCTGAAAAACGAGATGGTCTTGAAAAACGGCGAGGTCAAGATGGGTTCGCTCGCGCGCGTCGAGCCGGAGGGCAAGGTCATGCGCATGTGGGAGGCCATCGAAACCTATATGGCGCGCAAGCAACCACTGATCGTCATTGCCGGCGCCGATTACGGGCAAGGTTCGTCGCGTGACTGGGCCGCCAAGGGCGTGAGGCTGGCCGGCGTCGAGGCCATCGTCGCGGAAGGCTTCGAGCGCATCCACCGCACCAACTTGATCGGCATGGGCGTGCTGCCGCTGGAGTTCAAGTCCGGCGTCAACCGCATCACGCTGGGCATCGACGGTACTGAGACCTTCGATGTGATCGGCGAGCGCAAGCCGGGCGCCGATCTCACGCTGGTGATCCATCGCCGTGACGGCGGGCGCATTGATGTCCCGGTCACCTGCCGGCTCGACACGGCCGAGGAGGTCTCGATCTACGAAGCAGGTGGCGTGCTGCAGCGTTTTGCGAAAGACTTTCTCGAATCGGCGAAAGCGGCCGCGTGACGGAGCAACACTTTGATGGCTCACTCATCCCAAATTAAGATCCCCGCCACCTACATGCGCGGCGGAACCAGCAAGGGCGTGTTCTTCCGGCTGCAGGACCTACCCGGCCCCGCACAGCAGCCCGGTGCGGTGCGCGACGCGCTGCTGCTGCGCGTGGTCGGCAGTCCCGACCCGTACGGCAAGCAGATCGACGGCATGGGCGGGGCCACGTCGAGCACCAGCAAGACCGTGATTCTGTCCCGCAGTGAGCGCCCCGACCATGACGTGGACTATTTGTTCGGGCAGGTAGCGATCGACCGCCCGTTCGTTGACTGGAGCGGCAACTGCGGCAACCTGTCGGCGGCCGTGGGACCGTTTGCGATCAGCCACGGCCTGGTGGACGCGTCGCGCATCCCGCGCGACGGTATCGCCACCGTACGGATCTGGCAGGCGAATATCGGCAAGACGATCATCGCGCATGTGCCGATCGTGAACGGTGCGGTGCAGGAGACCGGTGATTTCGAACTTGATGGCGTAACATTCCCAGCCGCGGAAGTGCCGCTCGAGTTCATGGACCCATCCTCCGACGATGAAGGCGGCGGTTCGATGTTCCCGACCGGCAACCTCGTGGACGAACTGGACATTCCGGGTATCGGCGTGCTGCAAGCGACGATGATCAATGCCGGCATCCCGACGATCTTTATCGAGGCCGAAGCGCTCGGCTACAACGGCACGGAATTGCAAGACGCGATCAACGGCGACGCAGGCGCGTTGGCCAAGCTCGAGATCGTCCGCGCCCATGGCGCATTGCGCATGGGGCTTATCTCGTGCATTGACGAAATCGCGACGCGGCAGCACACGCCGAAGCTAGCGTTCGTGGCCCGGCCGGCCGACTACGTCGCGTCCAATGGCAAGCAGGTCGCCGCGTCCGACATCGACCTGCTGGTGCGTGCGATGTCGATGGGCAAGCTGCATCACGCGATGATGGGCACTGCCGCCGTCGCGATCGGCGCGGCGGCGGCAGTGCCCGGCACGCTGGTCAACCGCGCGGCAGGCGGCGGCGAGCGCCACGCGGTGCGCTTTGGACACCCGTCCGGCACGCTGCGCGTCGGGGCCGAGGCGAGCCGCGTCAACGGCGAATGGATCGTGACCAAGGCGTTGATGAGCCGCAGCGCACGCGTGCTCATGGAAGGCTCGGTGCGCGTGCCGGCCGATACACTGCTGCTGCGCTAGTGCGGCGCGGGCCTGTCTAGTTCGTGCGCCGGCGGTCTGCCGAGCGACACGGGTTCCGGATCGCCCTGCGGCAGTAACGAAGGCTGCGAATCGACATTCGGGAGCGGAACGTCGGGGCCTACCTCAGGTACCTAATCTGTCAGTACGTGGCACGCAGCACGCGGCACGTGCCACGCGGATTGCGGACTGCGACACGCTGCCTGAAACCTGGGCCGTGCTGTCTACCACAGCAACGTGCACCGGCTACACCGACGCACGGATGTGGGGCTCGCGCGATATGTAGGGAGGCACCCCCCATGTCCATCAATTGCAAGGCCGTGTGCGTGCAGCATGGCGCCCGCGCGCCGGCCGCGCGGATGATCAGGTTGACGGCACTGGCCATGCCGCTCGCGCTGGCAGCGGCGATATCGCGCCGCGCCGGCATACGCTGAACGCCAGCCCGGACGCCGGCCTACTGGCAACTCGCGATGCATCAGCGCTGCGCGTCGCAGAAGATCGCCGTCACGAGTGGGCCGACATGGTGGACGATCGCCGGACTGCCAGCGTGTTCGGCGCGGGCCTTGACTCGCTGGGTGGTTCCCATTACCACGACGCCGTAGGCCGAGTCGCCGATGGGTTTGCCCCGACCTTGCCGAAACAACGGATCGTCCTTCTGGTAGCCGACGACCGCAATTACCGAAAATCCAAAGGCGCGCAAGTCCGCGCCGCGTACCGGAAAGAACGCATTGACCGAGTTGTCTTCGACGCGTGACGCCTTCGGACCGATCAAGCCCTCGTCCACCAGCGGCGCAATGAAATCATGGGCACGCAACTGGCACGCCAGCGCATCATCGAGTGAGCGGCTGGCCATGTGCGTGCCGTCGGCCACGTCCGCGCAAGCCTGTCCGCATAGCGTGACGAACGCTACGCCGGCGAATAGGGTGCGGTAGCCGAGTAAGCGCATGATTCTGATCAATAAAGTCGTGCGCATGCCGCGCGTTCGTAAAGGTATACAGTTTACTCGAACCGGTACCTTACCGCATCACGCCCGCCAGTGTCGCGACGCAACGCATTGAAGCAGGTTCACGGCGGCACGTCATAGACGTACGTGGTCGTGTATGGCACCCATGCACCGGCACAAGCCACTACGCGCTGCTTCACGCGTTTACCGACTGCCACACTTTGAGCGGGCTACCATCGAGCCGGACGAGCGAGGCTATTCTCGCCCCACGATCCGGCAAGCGGAGAACCGCACAATCGATCTCGCTGCACCAAACGCTGGCCTCACCGCTGATCCTGCCGGCCTATCCGCATGGTGCACCCTATCATCGAGGCCCGTGCACGAGCCGACGACCTGCCCTTCCCCAACGCGGCCGCCGACATCTGAGCCAGTTCCTCGTGACTTACACGCTGCGCTGCCTCTCGCATCAAACAGTCTTCGCTCAGATAAATCAGCAGCGTACGCAGCAGGCTCTGCGTTGTAAAGCGACGCCCGGACTTCAAGGCCCCTAATGTTCTTGCCTGTTCCTCCCAACCAGCCGGCAACAGCCTAAATAGCGTCGACCAACCCGGTAGCCTCTCCTGCTCGCATTTGCTTTGCACGTCTCTCTCAGTATTTTTGTTTATCTAACCACATTTTCGCAGAAAGCTTTTTTGGTTAGCGCGTATGGGATTAAATCCCTCTCCAGACGCCGGATAAATTCACGCAAGCCAATCACAGCATCAGAAATCAGTGTTGCAAAAACGGAGAGGACCATAGAGTCTTATTCGACTTCACGAATGGCCGCACAAACTGGGCAGCGATGAGCCGCACATGGTGACCAAGCCGTGTTAAGAGCCGAGCCCAGTCATGAGTGCTGCCACATGCTTCCATAACCACGCGACTCGCTGGCCAGTTGGCGAAGAACGGCACGCGTTTAGCGCGTTTGAGAACTTTGCCATGGGTTGCACCGGACGCAAGATCGCGTAATGGATCTGATATACGCTCTCGGCAATGTCGATTCCAACTGATGTAAGCTTCATCTCGGACCATCCGGTTTGCCTGTGAAGACCCTCATGAACTTCCATTGAGCACTCTGATACCGTTGGCCCGTGAGGGCCCGCCACCTCGTTGCTGGCACCGCTCACGGGTGGGCGATGTTCATTTCAATTCCTCCGTGTTCACTTTTTGCGCCTGCTGGCTTTCCCATTTATCTAGCTTACAGGCTAGGGTGGAACCAATAATGGCCGTGGGTTCTGGCTTAAGCATTTCTCCGTGGCTACAGTGAACGTCATGAACCTCTATCCCTCCAAACACATACGGGTTCCACGCATCGGGTGAGACGAGCGTTTCACATCCAGCCTCTGCCACCGTGGCTCGAAACAATAGCGCATTACCGCCATACTGCGATGGAGAATAATCTCTAACGATACACAAGTTATTCTTTGCAATTTCCTCGGTGTTTTCCAATAATTGCTCATCCATCGCCGAAACTAATTCATTGCTATAGTGGTAGGCGAACACATCTCTAACCATCGCTTGGTCAAGTTGGTTTTCTTTCTCTGCAAAGGCGTTGCTGCCCACAAGAGGAGTGCTATCCAGTAACGCCAGCAACGCCACTTTTTCGCCTTGATGTTCGAGTCGAACAGCCATGCTATGTGCCACATTGCCACCAAAGCTCCATCCTAATAAGCAGTAAGGCCCTTTGGGTTGAACACGGCGCATGTGCTCAAGATAGTCTGACACCATCTCGTCAAGAGTAGACGCAAGTGGGCTTGTTCCATCGAGTCCGCGAGCCTGCAAGCCATAGAGGGGCTGATCCGGGTGAAGGTAACTGGACAACCCCATATAGCTCCAGCTCAAACCAAATCCGGGATGAATACAGAAAAGAGCAGGGCGGCTGCCTGTGGGTTTAAGAGGAAGGAGAACAGAAAACGAGTTTTCTTGAATCCCGTCACGTTTAACTAAATGGCGTGCTAAGCCTGCGAGGGTGGGAGTCTCAAATAGCGTGCGAATAGCAAGGTCAACCTCTAACGCTGTGCGTACACGATTGATCAGGCGCATCGCGAGTAGCGAGTGGCCCCCGAGCGCAAAGAAGCTGTCGTGCCGACCCACACGTTCGACACCCAATAGCTCGGCCCAGATCGCCGCGAGCGTCATCTCCAACTCGCCTTGCGGCGCTTCATACGCTTGATGCGCCAGCGCCGCGTCATCCGGTGCGGGCAGTGCACGCCGATCAAGCTTGCCGTTGGGTGTCAGCGGAAACGCATCCAACCGCACAAACGCACTGGGCACCATATACTCAGGCAGCCTCGCCGCCAACTGCGCGCGCAGTGTGCTCGCCAGTGGCTCGTCCGCTTCGGCCTGCACATACGCCACCAGCCGCTTAGCCGAGCCCTCCCCTGTTGCCAGCACCACCGCATCACGCACCTGCGGATGCGCCGTTAAACACGCTTCGATCTCACCCGGTTCAATCCGAAAGCCGCGAATCTTGATTTGGTCGTCGTTGCGCCCCAAGAACTCTAGATTGCCGTCCGGTAAATAACGCACCAAATCCCCGGTCTTATACAACCGTGCATCGGCTTCATCTGAGAACGGATCGCGCACAAAGCGCTCAGCGGTGAGTTCGGGCCGGTTCAGATAGCCGCGTGCCACGCCCGCGCCACCAATATACAGCTCGCCCACCGCACCCAGTGGCACTGGCTGGCCGTGCGCATCGAGCAGATAAACGCGCGTGTTCGCAATCGGCCGGCCAATCGGGAGGCTGGCGTTTGTTTCCGGAACGGACGTGATCTTGTAAGTCGTCGCAAACGTGGTGCTCTCGGTCGGACCGTAACCGTTGATTAGCTGCTCAGGAGGTGACTCGCGCATCACTCGCGCAACCAACCTCGCATCCAACACGTCTCCTCCGACAATCAATACCTTGAGTTGAGAGAAGGCCGTGTCCACCTGTGCGGCCATCTGATTAAACAAGCCAACGGTGAGCCACAAGATGCTGATGTGCTGTTCGCGCAAAGTGTGCGCAAACGCAGCGGGCATTAGCACCGTGTCATGATCGATCACCACAACGGTGGCGCCATTCAACAGTGGTGCCCACACTTCAAACGTGCTCGCGTCGAAAGCCGGGTTCGCTGCGAACGCCACACGATCACCGGTGCAAATGTCAACATAGTCATTGTTGATGACCAGCCGTGCAATCGCATGATGTGGCACCATCACGCCCTTCGGGGTGCCGGTCGAACCCGACGTATAGATCACATACGCCAGATGTCGGGCCGTCAGGCCCGCCACCGACGGATTCGTGTCCGGCAACGCCGGCAGGGTAGCCGGATCGAGCACCGTACACTCGGCCAACGCCGCCTCGCCCAACGCAGCGCGCCCGGCTGCATCCGCCAGCACAATGCTCGGTGCCGCATCGGTGAGAATGTGCGCCAAGCGCTCGCCCGGATAGCTCGGATCGAGCGGCACATACGCGCCCCCAGCCTTCAAAATCGCCAGCAGCCCCACGACCAGCGCGGCACTGCGCTGCACGCAAATCGCCACGCACGTGTCCGGCTTAACGCCCAGCTCGATCAACTGGTGCGCGAGGCGATTGGCTTGTGCGTTCAGCTGCGCATAACTGAACGTTTGATCTTCATAGACCAGCGCCGGCGCCTCGGGTGTGCGCTCGACTTGCGCTTCGAATAGTTGGTGCACGCACAAGTGCGACGGATAATCCCGCTGCGTCTCATTCCATATGTTAAGTAACAACTGGCGCTCCGCTTCGGGCAGCACCTGCAACTGCTGCACGGCGGTGTCGGGCGTCGCCTCGAGCGCGTCAGCCAAGCTTTGTAGCGCCTGCTGCATATACGCGCACACCCGCTCGGGCTCCAGCGGCGGCACGCTTTGGGCCGTTAGCCCCAACGACTGCCCATCATCGTCCACTGACAGCCCGATTGGGTAATGGGTGCGCTCCTGCGCGCTCAACAGTTCGACACCCGGTAGCCCGCTGCGCTCATCCGAGCCCATTGCATTGTGCCGGTAATTGAGCATCGCACTAAAGAGCGGCATGTCCGCCGGCACGCCGCTGCAGCGCTGCGCCAGCGCCAGCGACGCGTGCTCATGCTCGAGCAACGCGGCCAGCCGCGCATGCGTCGCATGCACGGCGGCCTGCACACTGCCATCCAAATCCACGCGCAGCGGCAGCATATTGATAAAGAGCCCCATCGCACGATCGGCGCCCTCACCCGCTTGCATGCGCCCAAACAACACGGTGCCAAACACCACGCGTTGTTGGCCGCTCGCGCGGGCCAGCACCTGCGCCCACGCCAAGTGACACAGACTCGCTAAGCTCACGCCCAGGCGCCGCGCATGCGCACGCAGCCGATCGGTCAACGCCGACGGCAGCATCCGGTGTGACTCGCTTACCTCACTGCCGTCGCGCTGTACCTGCGCGAGCCCAAACGGCAATGTCGGCTCCACGTCAGCGAGCAGCTCAGTAAAAAAGTGCTCGTGTTCGGCTTGGCTGACACCCAGACGCGCTTGCGCGACCAGGTAGCGGAACGGCTGCGCCGGTGGCAGTGCGTCGCCTCGGCCCTCGATGAACGCGCGCACCTCCGCGTGCATCACGTCCAGCGTCGAGTGATCGCTAATCAAATGATGCAGCCGCTGCGTGAGCAGCCAGCGCCCCTCACTATCCTGTGCAATCGCACAATGCAGCAGCGGCGCTTGCATCAGATCCAGCCGCGTGTGACGCGGATCAAAGCGCCGCGCCAATTGCTCCGCGATCGGCCCGTCAGCGGCGTCCAACGTCAGCTCGGTGACCGGCAGCCGCGCGTGGCGCCACACCACTTGCGCGGGCATGGACACGCCTTCC
>NZ_JAHKSP010000061.1:0-24479 GCF_021733735.1 Mycetohabitans sp. B2 | reverse complement strand
CGGCAAGCACCGTCATAAATAGCGTCGTGCCATGCTCAGCGCTTAAGCGCTTGAGCGCTTGTGTGGTGGCCGCATCAATGCGCACCGGCACCTGTGCGCCGGCAAACGACTGTTGCGCCGGGCGCGGCCTGTCGGTCGGTAGCGCCAGCTGCACCGGCGCATCGGCCAGCGTCGCGCGCCAATAGTCGCTTTGTGCGTTAAGCCGCTCGTCCGTGAGCCACTGCCGTTGCCACGCCGCATAGTCCGGATACTGGACTGCCAGCGGCGGCAGCGGCTCGGCTTGCGCCCCGACACTTGCGGCATAGAGTGCACTTAACTCGCGCACCAGCACCCCGATCGACCAGCCGTCCGACACAATATGGTGCTGGATGAGCAGCACCACATGTTCCTCATCGGCCACTTGAATGCCGCATGCGCGCATCAACGGGCCCTGCGCCAGATCGAACGGCGCGTGCGCGGCTTCGTGACTTAAGCGGGCCAGTTGTGCTTGCGCGTGCGGCACGCCGCGCAGATCATGCCAGCGCAGCGGCACGCCCATGTCCGCCGGCAGCAACTGCACCCGCGGCTGACCCTCGACGCTCACAAACGTCGAGCGCAGCGCTTCGTGGCGCGCAAACAGCGTATCCAATGCCTGTTGCCAGGCCGCTCGATCCAGCGGCCCGCGCACGCGCAGCACCAGCGGCATATGATACGACTCACTGGCCCCATCGAGCTGCGCGAGAAACCACAACCGCTGCTGTGCGAACGATAGCGGCAAATGGCCTTCGCGTGAGACCGGTGTGATCTCGGGCAGCGTATCGGTGCCTTGTTGCAAGTGGGCTTCGAGCGCCGCGGCAAACGCGGCCAACGTCGGCGCCACGAACAAGGTTGCCAGCGGCACATCAGCGCCCAGCCCTCTGACCCGGTTCATCAACCGCACTGCCAGCAGCGAGTGGCCACCGAGCGCAAAGAAGCTGTCGTGCCGACCCACACGTTCGACACCCAATAGCTCGGCCCAGATCGTCGCGAGCGTCGTCTCCAACTCGCCTTGCGGCGCTTCATACGCTTGATGCGCCAGCGCCGCGTCATCCGGTGCAGGCAGCGCACGCCGATCGAGCTTGCCGTTGGGTGTCAGCGGCAACGCATCGAGCCGCACAAACGCACTGGGCACCATATACTCGGGCAAGCGGGCCGAGACATGCGCCCATAAGGTACTAACTAAGACCTCATCAGGCTTGGCCACCACATACGCTACCAGACGTTTATCCTGGCTTTCACCTGTTGCCAGCACCACCGCGTCGCGCACCTGCGAATGCGCCATTAAGCACGCTTCGATCTCACCCGGTTCAATCCGAAAGCCACGAATCTTGACTTGGTCATCGTTGCGTCCCACAAACTCTAGATTGCCGTCCGGTAAATAACGCGCCAAATCCCCAGTCTTATACAGCCGTGCATCGGCGTCCTCTGAGAACGGATCCGGCACAAAGCGCTCAGCGGTAAGTTCGGGCCGGTTCAGATAGCCGCGTGCCACGCCCGTGCCACCAATATACAACTCACCGACCGCACCCAGTGGCACTGGCTGTCTGTATGCATCAAGAATATAGATTCGCGTATTATCAATCGGCCGGCCGATATGAGGTAGCGTGTCTTCAGCGCTCAGTTGTCCAGAGGTCGCCACAACCGTGGCTTCAGTCGGGCCGTATTGATTGACCAATGTCAATCCCGCAGGCAATGCCCGCGTCACGCCAGGGAAACGCTCGCCTCCGGTGAGCAAATAACGCAGTCCGGCAGGCGTTCGTTGATCGGCCAACGCCATCTCAGCCAGTGGCGTGACCAGGAAAGCCACATCCAAAAGCTGTTGCTGCCACCATTGCAGCAAGGCGAGCACCTGTTCGCAAACCGCCTGGGAAGGAATAGACAACATCCCACCGCCAATTAAACTTGGCCAAAGCTCCCACGCACTGGCGTCAAATGCCATGCCTGCCATGAAGGCACTGCGACAGCCACTTTGCACGCCAAATTTACGGTTATGCCAAGCACAAAGGTTGGCCACATTGCGATGCTCGACCATCACCCCTTTGGGCGTGCCGGTGGAACCCGACGTATAAATCACATACGCCAGATGCCGGGCCGTCAACTCGGCTACCGACGGATTCGTGTCTGGCAACGCTGGCAGAGTGGCCGGATCGAGCACCGTGCACTCGGCCAACGCCGCCTCGCCCAACGCAGTGCGCCCGGCCGCATCCGCCAGCACCATGTTCGGTTCCGCATTACCCAGAATATGGGCCAAGCGCTCACCCGGATAGCTCGGATCCAACGGCACATATGCACCCCCGGCCTTTAAAATCGCCAGCAGGCCGACGACCAGCGCCGGCGAGCGCTCGACACAGATCGCCACTCGTACATCGGGCTTAACGCCTAGCTCGATGAGCTGGTGTGCCAAGCGGTTGGCCTGCGCATTCAGTTGCGTATAGCTCAGTGTTTGATCTTCATAGACCAACGCCGTAGCCTTGGGCGTGCGCTCAACTTGCGCTTCAAACAATTGGTGGACACACAGATGCGCTGGATAATCGCGCTGTGTTGCATTCCACTCGACCAGCAGCCGATGCCGCTCGTTGGCGTCGAGCAGGTCGATGCTGTCAATCGGTTGCGTGGCATCGGCAGCGAGCACTTGCATGAACCGGATAAACCGACGCTGATGTGCGCCGAGTCCCTCTGGGGTATAGCATGCAGGATTGGCATCAAAGTCAATCCGTAATTGATGGCTGCCTGGAGTCCAATAGACGCCCAGCATCAGGTCTTCGGCCGGACCATTGAGCAAATTATGGTTTGTCGCCGAATACCCACCAAACGACAGATCAAGATCAAACGGCATCACGTTGACCGTCGTACCAAATAGCCGCTGTCCGGACGGCATCCCAAGTTGACGCCGCAGTGCTTCGCTCGGGTAGCGTTGGTGCCGCAGTCCGCTTTGCATTTCCTGCGCGGCCTGCTGCATCAACGACGACAGGTTCATCCCTGGTCGCATTGTGAGCCGCAGTGGCAATGTATTGGACTTCATGCCAGGAATATGCCGGTCGGCACCGAAGCGGACCTTGACCGGAAGGCCCAATACGACGTCTTGCTCACCCGTGAATCGATAAAGATACGCGGCCATCGCCGCCGTCATAAATTGTGCTAGCCGACGAGCATCCGGCGCAGTGTCACCCAGCGCCTGGATGGCTAGGTAAGTTGTCTGACGCAGCCGCTGCTGTAAAACAGGGGCGCTGCGGCTTGCCAGCGTCGCAGGCTCAGACCAATTAGCGCAGTGCTTGAGCCAATATGCTTCGTCTTGTGCTCGTTGGGCGGATATCTGATATTGCGCATCGCTCTCTAATAGCTGTAGGATCGAGCCAAAATCACATTCCGCCGGCGTCGTTCCCTCGCATAGCGCGCTATACACGTATGCAACGCGTTGCGCGATCAGGTACCGACCATATCCATCCATCATGATATGGTGATAGCGCTGATACCACATCCATTGCGCGGGCGCCACTTTTAACAACGCATAGCAAAAAAGCGGTCCCTGCGTCAGATTGACCGGCTGCTGATAATCGGCCCGCATCCACGCCTGGGCCGCTGCCTGAGGATCGGCTTGCGCCGTGAGGTCCAGCACCGGCATCGACCATGCGGGTGTACCGATTCTCTGCCGCAGCCCATCATCGCTATCGATAAATTGCAAGCGCAGGGTGTCAGCTTCATCGATGACTTGACGCAATGCCGCTTCAAAGACGGCTGGCTCAATCACGCCTTCAATCACCGTGTACTGCGCAATGTTGTAGACGGGGCTGTCTGGATACAGTTGCTGCGCTAGCCAAATCTCCGTTTGGGCAGCGGATAATGCATACGTAGTGGACATGACGCTAGCGTCCATAACAAAGCTCCGATTCAGGCGATCGAGCGGCCTGATGTTTAATAGGTGTACGAATAGATATTAATGCGGTATTAAGAATCTATCGTTGCTCTTCAGGAACCACTACGGCTTTGATGACACGTCGCTTGCAATTTTTAGTCATTCACTGCGGCGATCGGGGCCACTTGTCGGCACGCGTCAGTGTGTCGTTCGTGTCACTTGATCGGCCATTGATCACACCAACACCAATTTATGTCAAGCTTTAGCGGAAACGCTGAGCATCACGCGCGTGAGACTGCGCGCGAATTGGCATTACAATCGGTCAAGCAAGACAGTTAAAAAGAACAGGGCAAGCCAGTACGTCGCACAGGCGCGGCGCCATTGGGTTCAGTACTGAAGTACTGCTTCATTTTCCCCTCCAGGCATCACTTTTATTTAGCCATACGGCTACGGCAATGCTCCCGTTCCCTGACCCATCAGCTCGACGTTAATTGCTTCACGTCGCGCAAACACTGTGCCCAGCTGTCAGGGTCATTGCGATGCTTAGCACCTGGTCGAAAGACTGTAAAGTGCCACCACTCAAATCCATTATTTTGCCTAAACGACAAGTCTTGAGCGAAAGAAATGATAAAGCCGAAATTTGCAACAAACAGTGGAAGACAAGCCATTGCGGTTCGCCACTGTGCCAACCTATCAGCGAGGCTTGGCACGCTCTTAGCTCAGACCGCTTGGGTAGCAAAACGCGTCGGATGCTGTTAAGCGTGAAGCCACCGCATCGTTGACATAACAGCGCCGCCCTTCGATACGCGTGCCACAGGCTTTGTATGAGTGGCAACATGATCTTAGCCCCCTATTGACTAACGTTCGCCTGCAGACCATCACAATCGCATCATCGTATTTTGCGCCCTACATCATTCTCACCGCCCATCGATCATCGTGGGCGCTATTATTTCATCCGTCAGCGTACAGCGATCCTTTATGCGCGTGAGTCTTTGGCATTATCTTGCTAACCACTACACTTGCGGCTATCGGTATCATCTTTCCGATTCTGCCCAGCCTGCTGCGCGCGCTCAGCACCACCGAGCCAATCTTCACATACTGCTGGTCACCTATGCGTTGGCGCAGTTGCTATGCCTACCCGTACTCATGTTGTGGGTCTTCGTGCAGTGCGGCAAGCCGCTGTCGTCGCTCACACACAAGGATCTGTAGCGGTTCAAGGCGTTTCTGGTTGATCCGCAGCCCACAAAACTGCCCGTCACGCGGGGCAGTCCAATCGATCAGCATGATGAAGGAATTCATGAAAAAACAATCATCGCCGCACTATCGATCGCGGCCGCAGGCTGCGCATCCCAGAATCAGGTCAGCTCGCAGACGATGGCACAGGCCGTCGCGCCGCTCAGTTGCACGCGCAAGGTGCAGTGTGATGCGTGGTGGCAGCGTGCCCAGGTCTGGATATCCGAGCATAGCGCCTATCGAATCGCGACGATCACCGACTCGGTTATCCAAACGGAGGGGCCGTCGGCCACGCGTCGCGATCTCGCCTATGTGATCACGAAAACGCCGAACAACGACGGCTCGGCGACCATCGGTTTTTCCGCGCAGTGCAGCAATATGCTTGGATGCCTGCCGAATCCGTGGGAGGCTGGCGCGAATTTCAAGCAGTTCATACGGTATGAACGCGCGATGCAGCCAGCGGCGCACAGTGACACGCCTAGCGCCAACGCGGCGGTACCGATCCGCACGGCCCCTGCCACGCCGGGGGCACCACCTCCGCCCGTGCCCGCTGCAGCGCCGCCAGCCGCATCAGGCGCGCTCCACGCCGGGACGCCGCCGCGCGCCGTCCAGTGACGGCAGCCTCCCCCGGCGCCGCCCAACGCCCACAGCGCCGCCCACGCGTGCCCGACGATACCGTGTTCTATACTTGTGAGTAACACATCTCTGGTGGGTAACACACATCTTGTTGGCGCCCCACGATCCACGCGGGCGGCACATTCAATCCCGCCGCGGGCCCGCACCGCGCCGGCGCAAGGAGGGCATCCGATGGCTACCGTTGCACAGATCTTGAAGAGCAAGCCGGACACTACCGTGTACACGATCGACGCGTCCGCGCTCGTCTACGATGCAATGAAGCGCATGGCCGAGAAGCAGATCGGCGCGCTGGTGGTAACCGAGAATGGCAAGATTGTCGGCATCGTCACCGAGCGCGACTACGCACGCAAGATCGTGTTGATGGACCGCTCTTCGAAGGCCACGGCGGTGCGTGACATCATGACTCGCGACGTCCGTTACGTGCGCCCGGAGGACAGCGCGCAAGGCTGCATGGCATTGGTTACCGAGCACCGTATGCGGCACCTGCCTGTCATTGACGGGGGACGGCTCGTCGGCATGATCTCGATCGGCGACCTGGTCAAGCACATCATCTCCGACCAAGCATTCACCATCCAGCAGTTGGAGTTCTACATCCGCGGCGAGCGCGCGTAGACTCGCGCACGTTGACCGGCTGATGAAATCGTCCCTCGCGCGAGCGCGTGTCAGTGTGCCCGTGCACCCTAGCAATGTGTGCGCCCGCACATAAAACGCTGAATTGCCCCTCTAAAATCGGCTAATTCACGGACTGTCACCATCGAGACCATGAGCGCCAGACTAAAAACGCCCCATGGCGTGGCGCCGGGCTTCATCAGACGGGGATCGGCGCGCAGCGGCAAGCATGTGCGCAATACACGCAGGATCGAGCCCCGGCTGGGGCCGGCCAAGACCCGCGCCGTCGATCCCCGCTCACGCACCGACTCGCCGGCAAGCGATGAGGGCTCCTACCACGCACGACAGCACGCGGCCGAACCAGTGTACGCCACGGCACGCTCGTTCGATACCGCGCCGGCATCGTTCGTTACGCCACCGTGGACCGGCTTGCAACGCGCTCCACTCGCGCGACGCCACATGGCCGCACTCGCCGCCTTGCTGGCACTGGGCGCCGGCGCTTTGGGGGTGATGCTCAGCCAGCTCTACCAGGACAGGACACCGTCCGAGCCACGCCGGTATGCTGAGGCCATGAATCGCGAGGCGCCGACACAATCCGACGCGAGCGCCAGCACCGTACCGTTGCTCGATGTCGCCGCGCTCGCCAACACTACCGGGCGCTTGAGTGCACAAGCGCCGCAGCAAGCCATCATGCCACCGCTTAACATACCGCCGTCGCCGCAAGCGCGCGCGCCAGCATCCGATACCGCAGCGCTTGCAAGCATGCAGCCAGCGCGTGGCGCCAACCCGGCGAGCATGGATTCGGGCACCGTGCAACGTGGCCTGCCGCGCACATTTCATGCGAGGACACGCAAAGCCATCGCCCCGGCCACGCAACAAGACATCGACGGGCACACCACACCGGTCGCCGCGCATGCTGGCCTCCCGGAAACCGAGCCGCTTTCCTCCATGCCACGCCAGGTGGCACACCCCGCGCAACATGCGGTGTCCGCCGCTGCGCCAGCCGAACCGATGCAGCCGATAGCCGACACGCCGAGCGTATCCCGCACCGAGGCACGCGCGGCAACCGACGCTTTAACGCAAGACGCGGTCAAGCCACTGCCGCCGGAAGCCGCTCGCGTCGACCCGACTCAGCCGCCGGTCGTCTATGGTGGGCACACCACTCCCTCAGCCGCCGCGGCCGTGCCCCGCCCGCCGACGACCACCGTGCCGTATGCCACCGAGGCAACCGGTCCGCATGCCTCGCCATCCGCCGCCGAGGCCACCGCGGCATTGACGGCCAAGGCCGTCGCGCTGCCGCAACCGCAACCGGTCCAGCCCGCCGCCACGGCGACTCGTCCGGCGCTCGCGCAGCCACCTGCCGACACCGGCGCTCCGGCTTCAATCGACGACGAACCAGCGGCGCCGATCGACGATCAATAGCTACGGCCTGCTACACGGGCGGCCGCTCGCGCTGCAACCCGGAGCCACGCGGCATCGGCGTATCGGCACATCACCGCATCACCGCGTGCCGCCCCCAGGGTACCGGCAGCGTTCGGCAATCCTCGGTAAAGTAGCGCCAAACGCGGCGGTGTGCATGCGACTGCCGGTACGTCCGCCCTGCCCGTGCGTCCGCAATGTGCGCTGATACGCCGCTCACGAGATCGCACGGCTGCTCGAACACGCCAGAACAACGGCCGGTGCGCTCGGTCGATTTCGTCGGCGACCATGACATCGATTACCGCACCGCTTATGCCGAGTGCCGTACTGGCGCCAACACACCTTCGCCATTCGCGGTACTGACGATTGCCACACGCAGCGCATCCGCCTGCGGCAGCACGTGATGGGCAAAGCAATGTGCAGTCGCGATCTTCGCGTCGCAGAACGCCGGATCCTGTGCCCGTGTGGCATGCGCTGCAAGCATCGCGCGCGCGAGCTGCCACCCGCATAGCACGATGCCGCACAGCCTCAGGTACGGCACACTGCCAGCATAAACCGCGTTCGGATCCGTCTTCGCGTGACGCAGCACAAACTCGATCGACTCGGCCAGCGCGGCGCGCGCCGCCGCCAAGCGCTCGCGCATCGCGGCGAATACCGGCTCCTTATAATTGGCCAACTCGTGCTCGGTGAGCGCAATGTGCTCGCACAGCCCGCGAGCGACTGCGCCGCCGTCGTGAACGGTCTTGCGGCCCACCAGATCGTTCGCCTGGATAGCGGTCGTGCCTTCGTAAATCGGCAGAATGCGCGCATCACGGTAATGCTGCGCGGCGCCGGTTTCCTCGATGAAGCCCATGCCGCCGTGGACCTGCACACCTATGCTGGCAACCTCAACCGACAACTCAGTGCTCCAGCCTTTAACGATCGGCACCAAGAACTCATAGCGCTGAGCGTATTGCTGTCGCACCGAAGCGTCCGGATGCCGATGCGCGATATCGCAGGCGGATGCGGCAAAGTAGTTCAGCGAGCGAGCGCCCTCAATCAATGCGCGCATCGTCATCAGCATCCGCTTGACATCCGGATGTTGGTCGATCGTCACCGCCTGCTTGGCCGAGCCATCGACCGGGCGGCTCTGCACGCGCTCGGCCGCATACGCGGCGGCCTGCTGGTAGGCACGCTCGGCAATCGCCACGCCTTGCACGCCGACCGAAAACCGTGCCGAGTTCATCATGATGAACATGTACTCCAAACCGCGGTTTTCCTCGCCGACCAACTCGCCAATCGCCCCGCCGTGATCACCGAACTGCAGCACCGCGGTCGGGCTCGCCTTGATACCGAGCTTGTGCTCGATCGACACGCAATCCACGTCGTTGCGCGTGCCCGGCAGGCCGTCACCGCCGAGCAGGAACTTCGGCACGATGAACAGCGAAATGCCCTTGACGCCCGGCGGCGCGTCGGATGTGCGGGCCAGCACGAGATGGACGATGTTGTCCGCCATGTCATGCTCGCCGTAGGTGATGAAGGTCTTCGTGCCAAACAGCTTATAGGTGCCGTCCGCCTGGCATTCCGCGCGCGTGCGCACCAGCGAAAGGTCCGAGCCGGCCTGCGGCTCGGTCAAGTTCATCGTGCCGGTCCATTCGCCGGCGATCAGCTTGGGCAGGTAGCACGCCTTCTGCCCGTCGCTGCCGGCGGTCAACAACGCCTCGATCGCGCCATCGGTCAACAACGGGCAGAGCGCCCATGACAGGTTCGCCGCATTGAACATCTCGTTGCATGCGGTCGCAATGAGCTTGGGCAAGCCCTGTCCGCCAAATTCAGGCGGATGCACGACGGCCTGCCAGCCGCCTTGCGTGTATTGGCGATAGGCCTGCTTGAATCCCGGAGTCGTCGTAACCGCCCCGTCGGCCCATGTGGACGGCTGTGTATCCCCGGTACGGTTCAGCGGCGCGAGTACCCGTTCGGCGAATTTCGCGGCTTCCTCGAGCACGGCTTGCGCGGTTTCGAGCGTCGCATCCTCATAGCCGGGTAGGCGGCTAACCGCATCAATGTCCGCCAACACATTCATCGTAAACAACATATCTTTGACCGGTGCACGATAGCTCATCGCCTGGCTCCTCAAACGTCGCAGCGTTGTCCACCGAACGCGCACGGCCTGCCGCTGCTTTGCCACCGTACGCGCCGATACGCGCGCGGCATCCGGTTTCGCGAGTATTGTGTCACAAGCATCATGGCGGACCGCCGCCACCTCGCCCAACACCTGCGATAATGCCAGTTCCCTCCCGATATTGTTCCAGGAGAAACGAAGTGACCGACCAGTCATCTCCTTCATCGAGCGGGACGCCACGGCGCGTCGCGTTTCTTGGGCTCGGCGTGATGGGCTACCCGATGGCCGGCCATCTCGCCAAGGCCGGGCTGGACGTGACGGTGTACAACCGTACGGCGGCCAAGGCGCAGCAGTGGGTTGCCGAATACGGCGGCCGGTCAGCGACCACGCCTCGCGAGGCCGCACAGGGTGCCGACATTGTGCTCGCGTGCGTGGGCAACGACGATGACTTACGCAGCGTGACGCTGGGTGGGCAAGGTGCGTTCGCCGGCATGCCGCACGGCGCGGTGTTCGTCGACCATACGACCGCCTCGGCCAATGTCGCCAGGGCACTGTTCTCGATCGCCCGCGAACAAGGCCTGCATTTCATCGACGCGCCGGTATCGGGCGGACAAGCCGGCGCTCAGAACGGCAAGCTGACGATCATGTGTGGCGGCGACGCCACAGTGTTCGAGCGCGTCGCACCCACGTTGCGGCACTATAGCGTCGCAGTTACGCTACTCGGCGAATCCGGTGCAGGCCAGTTGACCAAGATGGTCAACCAGATCGCAGTTGCCGGCGTCGTGCAGGGGCTGTCAGAGGCCATTCACTTCGGTCAACGCGCCGGGCTGGACATGCCACGCGTGCTTGAGGTCATTGGCAAAGGGGCGGCCGCGAGCTGGCAAATGGACAACCGCGGCAGCACAATGATCGAAGGCCGCTTCGATTTCGGCTTCGCGGTCGAGTGGATGCGCAAGGACCTGGCGATTTGCCTGGATGAGGCCAAGCGCAATGGCGCATCGTTGCCCGTTACCGCGCTGGTTGATCAGTTCTACGGTGATGTTCAGGCACTCGGCGGGCGACGCTACGATACGTCGAGCCTGATCGTGCGATTGCGCAAGCTCAGCGCGTAACGCTTGATACGCGCGAGCGCCGCGACCAGATCGGCATTGCCAACCATGACGCCAATGCGCTAGCTCGCCATGTGGTAGCGCTTGGGCAACGTAAAGAACTCGACCGCGATGTCCTTCGCATCGGGCACCTGCATGATCGATGGCGCCTTCCAACCGTCGAACACGAGGTCTGCGTAAGCCCGGCCCCCACGCTGATTTATCGATTGTGTCCCGATAGATCCCGGCGGAACGCGTCAACGGCCGCACCCTCCCGCGCCCGTTTGAATACCGCATCTACGTCGAGCGAGAATCCCGGCGTCGCAACCGGCGGCAATTGAAGCGTCACCGGGCCGAGCGCCTGCTGCAGCATCGTGCCCCATGCGCCAAGCTTTTCTTGTCGTTTCCGGGCTTCAATCATCTGACTGACCTGCCACTTTTCACCCATACTGAGCCGCCCGCAAGCCGACTCCAGCCTAGTGCGGCCTTCCTGCTGCGCTTCTGCGTCTGAAATCTTGAGCTTGGAAAGCGACGGAATCCATTTATCATCGAACATATCAAGAAACGACTCGAACACGGTACAGGCGTCGTGACGAGCATAACCGTCCTGGTTGCCGAGCGCATGCGCTGGGTCTGCATTGGAATCCGACAGATCTATCATTTGTTGCAGCCGGTCGAGCATCTGCTGCAGCCGTCCCCAAGCGGGTTCGCCACGCTGGGCAAGGACATTCTGCATTGCCGCCGTCCGGGTCATGAACTGCCGCAGTGCGAGCGTCACATCGTGATTGATACCTTGTCGTCTCACATAACGCTCAATGTCATCGCATAAATCGTACAGCGTGGTCAGCGCTTTGGGAGGCGACGATGCGGAATCGGCACGGCCACCATTGGCCGGTGCGGCGCACTGCTGCACGGAGCACATAAACATCAACGTAAGCAATATGGCATCCTGATTTTCTGTCATTTCCTTCGCATACGCCGACGGGCTGTGGCGGCGACGTCCCGGTGTAATCCGGGATACGTTAGATAACGTTTCGAGCGCTGGGTGTGCGCTACGCACCCGCGGTGCGGCTTTGTCAGCAGCCTGCGACTCCTTGCGCGCCGCCGACGCACCCGATGACTTTTTCCCGGTGCGCAACGGCCAGCAACAGATAGACGAAAACACATTTAGCATCAGGCGCTCCCTCACGGCAATTCTTTAGTACACAGCGTACCGCACCTTCATGTCGGGAAGGCTGGCAATCACGAGCACCCGGCCTGCAGAAGCGAAGCGTGGGACAGTACCGATGCCCTCCAGGCGCACCGCCCCAACGCACTTCGTCATCGCGACACCGCAGCATCACGGTATCGCGCCGATATTGCGACATCAATTCATTGAGCCGTGCCTTCCGGTCAACATCCAGCGTCACATCGACAGCCACTAGCGCGTCGGTAAGTTGTTCGGGCCGGCTCCCACACGCCGCGTCACTGCACTATTTGTTTTGCATCCCTTATCATAAAAGTAACGCTCCTGGCAAAGCTTGGCGGTATTAACTACCGTGAAGCGGGTATCGGCTCCGGGTCCGGCCCCATGCGAGTGTTGGCCGATCAGCAATCTGTCGGCCAGTGGATTGTACGGCAACACCGCGAGCTAGTCCTCGGCGGCAATCGGCAGTTCCATTGGATCCCGGAACAACGACACGGATGACACCGCGAACCGTACGTATGCTCGCGGCGTTGGCCGTGGTGGCCGCGCTCGCCGGCTCCGCATAGCTGTACCTAAACCGGCCGGGCCACGGCGGGCTACTATTCGAAATCGAACAACAACTCGACAAGATCGTGCATTTTGATAAGCGCGGCGTTGACTTCAGCACACTGCCGCTGGACGATACGCTGCGCAGCGTCAACGGCGACGGCGACGGCTCACGCCGGATTGTCGTGTTCTCCGATCCCTATTGCTCCTACTGCAAAACACTAGAGCACAGGCTCGCGGGACAGCCCGACGCCACCGTGTACACGTTTCTGTACCCAATCCTAACGCCGGGCTCGAAAACGATGGCCGCCCGGATATGGTGTGCCAGCAACCGCACTGGCCCGTGGTCAACATGGATGCTGAGAATCGGGCGCAGCCGCCTGTTGCCGCATCCTGCGATGCAACAGCGGCAGTGCTCGCACGTAACCTGATAGTGGGACACAAATTGCGTGTAATGGGAACACCCACACTGATCTTGTCCAACGGTCAGCGGATCAACCGCGTGCCGTCGGCGACCGAACTGGCACAGGCACTGGCGGTCGCCGGCGAGCCGAGCCACACCGCCTCCACCCGCTAGCGCCGCCCGGCGATACAGCCACCCAGCCGCGCAATAGCATGGTGCACCATGGGACAACCGGCAACGGCGCAGCACGCGGTGGCCCCATAGTGGCCAACACGCAACCATCCAGTACACCATGATCTAATCAGCATGGCCAGCGACAACGAGGCCGGCTTGCAACGGGATCAGCGCACATGAGCCACGTTATCGCAGCGTAGCCAATGCGTCATCCAGTTCCTCGGCGCAGGTCGGGCGCACAACACGCGCCCGTTCCTGCCCGTCGCGCAGAAAAATCAACGTCGGCCACAGTTTTACACGAAACGACCGTCCCAACAGCCGTCCCGGCCCATCCTCGATCTTTAGGTGGCGCATCGCCTGATGGCGCCCAAGCGCCTCGGCGATCACTGGCTGCGCGCGTTGGCAGTAACCGCACCAGTTCGTGCCGAATTCGATAACCGTCACGCCGGCGAGCACGTCCAATTGCTCGCGGGCCGGCGCATCGGGTGTGTAGGGACATTGCTCCTCCATTCCACGCTCCCGCCATACATTGCATTCGCTACAGCATAGCCGCATTTAGCAAAACCTACAGTGGGAGGTCAGCCGGCTGCGTGGCGGGCCGGCGCAAGGGCAGTCAACTGGGCGGCCCGCTGGGCAGCAGGCCAGCACGAGGGCTGCCGACCAGGCAGCGGGCCGGTAGGAGGACATTCCCTATGCCGCAAGCCACACGAGCCGACAAGGGCACAGTGATTGCTCGGCCGCATTCGGGTTGCGGAGTCCGTGCACGATGCACGCGGCGCGACTACAATCCGCGGCTTGAACGGTTCAGTGACGTTTACACGACAGGAGGGATACACGATGAATGGAGTCGATCTCGATACCAGGGTTGAAACGTACACTGTCAAGATTCGCGGGACAGTGCAAGGAGTCGGATTCCGGCATGCCGCGGTGCGCCGCGCGCATGCGCTGCAGGTACGGGGCTGGATCGCGAATCACGACGACGGATCGGTCGAGGCAATCGTCCAGGGACCGGCGAACCAGGTAGACCTAATGCTGGAATTCCTGCGGCGCGGGCCGCCACGGGCCAAGGTGTCCGAGTTCATCGCAAACGAGGACTACTCGGAGCGCCGGTACGATCGCTTCGAGCAGCACTGAGCGCGGTGCCGGATCAAGCGCTTGCCTCTTGCCCGAACATCACTGTGCGGTCTTAGCCCGACCGCTTTGCGGCATGCAATGCGGCATCGGCCTCGTTGAGCGACACTTTGTGGCTGCGCATGCCGAGACGGGCTGCAGCCACGTCTACGCGAGCGCTAACGCGGATCGCGACGTCCTGTGCGTGCTGCGCATGAGCCAATTACGCGGTAGGTCCGGAAACGATTCGAACAGCGCCTTGCCTAGCATCTTAGCCATCGTCTTGCCGCTGTGGTCACGCACCAATCGGTTCCACATCCGCGCATTTATCTGCCGATCGACGACGAATAGGCCGAAGCCGAGGTGCTCAGCCACCAGTTCGCCCTGCGATGGCGATGCGACTTCCATCCAACCACCGGAACATTCATAGGATCGACAACAATTCGTCCAGTGCGTCGCCCATTCACACGTCCGCGCATTCGATTCTTCGCGCCGAATTCCTATCGGCTATTGCCACACCTGTTCAAAGACGATTAAAACACTATGGATATGCAGCGTAATCGGACGGACAATTGCAGGTTTCCGACACGTTGCCGATCATGAGCCGGACCACCCGCCTGACGCCTTTGCTGTTGCTGTGCCTGCTGATCACCTATGTCGTCTGGGGCACCACATACTTCGCGATCTCAGTCGCCTTACGAGCAATGCCGCCGTTCATGCTGATGGCGTCGCGCTTCGCCGTCGCGGGCTTGTGCCTCGGCATCTTCGTGCTCGTGCGGGGCCGCGCGCGGGCGAGTTGGCGGCAGGTGCGCAACGGCTCGATGCTCGGCGCGCTGATGCTGCTAGGGGGCATGGGCGGCATTGCGGTAGCCGAGCAGACCATTTCATCGGGCGCGACCACCGTGATGATCGCCGCCATGCCGATCGTCGCGATCGTCTGGCAGCGGCTATTCGGCATTCGCCCGCGCGGCCACGAATTGGCCGCGATCGCCATCGGCGTGGGGGGCGTGCTGGTGCTGACGTCGGGCGCCGAGTTCCGCGCCAGCAGCATGGGTGCCGGCGCACTGCTGTTGGCGATCAGTTGCTGGTCGCTGGGCACTCAGTTGTCGCGCTCGTTGGACTTGCCGCCGCCGGCGCTGGCCGTGACGATCGAAATGCTCGCCGGCAGTGTGATGCTGGCAATAGCATCAGCGCTCAGCGGCGAGTCGCTTGCGGCCGTGCCGGGCGGCGCGCCACTCGCGGCGTGGCTATACTTAGTAACGATGGGCTCGCTACTGGCATTCTCCGCCTATATGTACTTAGCCAGTCGCGCCGCGCCGGTGCTGGCGACAAGCTACGTCTACGCCAATCCACCGATTGCGCTACTGGTCGGCGCGGCGCTGGGCAGCGAGCAGATTGCCCCGCAGACGCTGGTGGCCATCGCGCTGATTCTGTGCGCGCTGGCTGTGCTCGGCTGGGGAACGTGGCGCCAGCCGGCCGGCACCGCAAAAGACACGTGAGTTTTTTTGACGTGAGACAGTGCCATTTTTTCAAATGGAAAGGCAAAACGAAATGGAGCAACGGGTAAAATTCATCTTCGTCGCCGTGCTGGCGATGCTCGCGCTGATCGGCATGTTCGGCGAAATGGGTTGAGCTGTCGGATGAGCCCCGTTAAGGATGCAACGAGACCGGGCTAAACTTTCGAGCAGGTCGGCTCAGCCGCTACCAGCCTCAGTCGAAGTTCAGCGCCAGCGCGTGCGAGGCCATCGCCATATGGGCGACTTCGATGATGGCGCGGGCACGTTCGACATTGTCACGAATGATCTCGACAAGCCGCGCACCGATCGGGGCAAGCCGGTCGCGCAGCGCTTCCTCGCTCAAGTCGGCCGGCAAGTTGAAAATAACGAATTGCATCTTGGTCTCCGTTGAAACACCATGTAAAGATCATGATGCAACGCAATGCGCGTGCCAGGTGTAGCGATGATGTGCGGTTTCGTAAGCGGATGTGACAAGTGGAACGCTGCGACGTGTCACCCCGACCGTCAATAGGCCGCCGCCGGGCGCTTGCACGCGATCAGCGTCGATAGCATGCCGTCCGAGCGGTTGCGCTGCAGCGTGTCGTAGCCAGCGTCGCCGCACTGGACCTGCGCACGGGCATCGCAGGACGACCACCCTTCAGCAGACGAGCATTGAATTAATTGCGTCGGTCGGCCATCGCTGGTAAACAGCGGCTGTGACGATCCGCAGCTAGATAACAGCAGTAGCCCCCCGATCCATCGTGCTGCCTTCATCTCACCTCACTCAGTGTCGTGCGTCTTGTTCCGGCCACGCGCGTCGGTTCAGTGAAGGCTGAAATCGACACGGGTCGTGGCCCCCTTATCGTTGATCCCAGCAACTCACGCATCTGCTCGGCAGGCAACGATTTGGCCAAGCCAATGAAGTTGCGCCCCTTTTTGAAGTCCGCTGCCTTGTAGACCCGCGCAAGGTACTGTTCATACTCGTCGCGGCTCACCTCGATACGGGACGGATCGACGCTTTGTCCGTTGCTGGCGACAGCAGCTTACGGCAGCATGGTCCCCGTTCGCGCCAGCCGCAGGTGGAACGAGAACGCCTGCGCCAGGTCGTGCGGCGTGTGCCCTTGACCCTTGAGCGCATCGCGATAGTAATCGCGCAGCAGATCGCGGTACTGCGGATGCGCACATCGCTCGATGATCAGGCCGGCCCGCTCGCGCGGCGCCAAACCACGCAGGTCGGCCAAGCCCTGCTCGGTGACCACGATGTCCACGTCATGTTCGTTGTGATCGCAATGCGGCACCATCGGCACGATGCTCGAGATCCGGCCGTCCTTGGCCACCGACTTGGTCGCGAATATCGCGCAGCCTGCGTTACGCGCGAAATCGCCTGAGCCGCCGATGCCGTTCATCATGTGGGTACCGCCAATATGTGTGGAGTTCACGTTCCCGTACAAGTCCACTTCAAGCGCGGTATTGACCGCGATCACACCCAGCCGGCGCACGATCTCTGGATGATTACTGATTTCTTGCGGACGTAGCACCAGGCGATCGCGATAACGCGCAAGCTCACGCAACACCTGGCGCTGCCGCGCTGCCGACAGCGTGATTGAGGAGCCAGACGCGAACGCCAGCTTGCCAGCATCTATCAAATCGAACGTGGAGTCCTGCAGCACTTCCGAGTACATTGTCATCGCTTCAAATGGCGAAGCACACAATCCGCCCAGCACCGCGTTGGCAATCGTGCCGATACCCGCCTGAAGCGGCAGCAGTCGCACCGGCAGGCGTGCGCGAGAGACTTCATGCTGCAGGAACTCGATTAGGTGTTGCGCGATACGCGTGGTGTCGCTGTCCGCCGGCAGCACGGCCGAGGAGCTATCCTCGTCGTTCGTGATGACAATGCCCGCGATCTTGTCCAATGGGATATCGATCGTGGTCTTGCCGATCCGGTCACGCGGGCCGGCGATTGGCACTGGAGCGCGGTCGGGCCGGCGAGCCGGAATCCAGATGTCATGCAAGCCTTCTAGCTCCAGCGGCTGGGCTAAGTTCAACTCGATGATCACCCGTTTGGCCAGGATGGCAAAGCTAGCGGAATTGCCAACAGACGTGCTGGGTACGATGCCCCCGGACTCGGTAATGCCGGTGGCCTCGATAATGGCCACGTCCAACTGGCCGAGCAAATCGGCCCGCAGCATCTCGACCGTCTCGGACAGATGCTGGTCGACAAACAATGTGCGTCCTGAATTAATCTCGCGCCGCAACGTCGGGTCGGCCTGGAACGGCAGGCGGCGCGCCAACATGCCGGCCTCGCTCAGTGCCTTGTCGTTGTCGTGACCAAGCGAGGCGCCCGTCATCAACGTAATGCGAGGCCTCGTCGGCTCGGTGCGGGCGCGCTCGGCCAGCGCGAGCAACACCGCCTTGGGATCGCCGGCTCGCGTGAAGCCGCTGGTGCCCACGCGCATTCCATCGTGAATCAGGGCCGCCGCGTCGCGTGCGGAAATGAGGCGGTTGCGCAGGCTCGCGCATCGAATGCGTTCTTCATACATAGCGTTTCTGCTCCAACAATCTGACGAGGCCCTGATTGACGGGGACCTGCTGCGGCCACGCTCGATCTAGGCGGCGATTGGTCTGTGCGACAGCCCGCGGCGACATGCGACATGCGACATGCGACATGCGACATGCGGCGTGCGGCGTGCGGCGTGCGGCGTGCGGCAGAACCGACGCACTCCTTCGTCGCATTACGTCCCGCGGCCTACGCAACGGCACGCTGACGCGCGTTCTGCCCGCGTATAGGCTGCTGCATACGAACCTCTATGTTCTGTATCCGTCACGCCGTTTCGTCGATGCGAGCACACCGACCTGGCTGCCACTGCTGCGCGCATTGATACTTGAACGGGTCACGCACATACCGGAACGGATCACACGCGATATGAGATTGCTCGACGCGTACGACGCCGAGCAGCGCGATCCGCCGGCGAATCGAGCCGCGGACTTCATCCCGGCCCGGACCGCGCTCGCGCTCGCGGCTTAGCCGCCCAGCCATCGTAAGCAGCGAACGCATCGACGACTCAGTACTTACTGCGGCGGCGCGGCGGCGCGGCGGGCCCGCACCGCGCCAGCCAGCATCTCCAGCACCGGCTCGGTCTGCGCCCAGCCCAGGCACGCGTCGGTGATCGACACGCCCCATCGCAGCGGCACGCCGGGCTTCAAGTCCTGGCGCCCTTCGTCGAGGTGGCTCTCGATCATCACACCGCTGAGGCGACGCTCGCCGTGCGACAGCTGTGCGGCCAAGTCTCGCGCGACGTCGGCCTGGCGCAGATGTGACTTGCCGGAATTCGCATGTGAGCAATCAACCATCACATGCTCACGCAGCCCCGCCGCCCTGAGCACCGCGCAGCTCTCCTCGATGGCGGCGGCATCGTAATTCGGCCCATTCTTGCCGCCGCGCAGGATCACATGCGCGTCACCGTTGCCGCGCGTCTCGAAGATAGCCGCCATGCCCATCTTCGTCATGCCCATAAATGCGTGGCTGGCGCGGGCGGCCACGATCGCGTCCGCGGCGACCTGCACGCCGCCGTCGGTACCGTTCTTGAATCCAATCGGGCAGCTTAAGCCTGACGCCAGTTGGCGGTGACTCTGGCTCTCGGTAGTGCGCGCCCCGATTGCGCCCCACGCCACCAGGTCCGCGATGTACTGCGGGCTGAGCAAGTCCAGGAATTCAGTGGCGGTCGGAAGCCCAAGACCGTTGATTTGCAACAGTAACTCGCGCGCGCGGCGCAGCCCCTCATTGATCCGAAAGCTGCCGTCCAGCCGCGGATCGTTGATATAGCCCTTCCAGCCAACCGTGGTACGCGGCTTTTCGAAGTACACCCGCATCACGATCAACAAATCCTCGTGCAGCCGGTCAGCGGCGCCTTTGAGCCGGCGCGCATAGTCGAGTGCTTGATCGCGGTCGTGGATCGAGCATGGGCCGACCACCAGAATCAACCGGTCGTCCCGGCCATTGAGCACATCGGCAATGCGCAGGCGGCTGTGCTCGACGAGTTGCTGCACCGATGCCGGCGCCGGCAACTCGTCCAGCAACAACGCCGGCGGGATCAACGGCCGCACGGCGCCAATGCGCACGTCATCGATGCGGGTCGTGTCCTGCGTGGTGTCGGCCACGCTCATCTCCTGATCGTGCGACGGATTATCGATGCGAGTCAAAATCGTCTCCAGGGAACTAGCGGCAAGACGACATTATCGCATTGGTGCGCGGCCCGTTGCCCTATCGCTACTGCATCGCGATCTTCAGTCCCAGCGAGATGAAGATTACGCCGATGATCTTCTGTTGCCAGCGACGCAGCCAATGCAGCTTTGCGACAAGGCGCGCCAATGGCCGCATCGCGACAACGAGCAACGTCGTGTACACCATGCTCATCGCGACGAAAATCAGTCCCAGCACAGTAAACTGGACAAACGTCGCGCCGCGCTCCGGCTGCACAAACTGTGGCAGGAAGGCAAGAAAGAACAGCGCAGTCTTCGGATTCAGTACTTCGGCCGGCACGGCCTGAAGGAACGCCTTCAACGGCGAAATCTCACCCGCTGCAGGCGCCGGTGCATGTCCGTCAGCGGTTTTTTTGCGCAGCGCGCACACGCCTAGGTACAGCAAGTAGGCGGCGCCGACCAACTTGACGATGTTGAACGCCAGCGCCGACGTCATCAACAATGCCGATAGGCCCACGGCGGCAAACACCGTATGAATGAAATCGCCGGCCGCCAAACCCAGCCCGGTCAGCACGCCGGTCTTGCGCCCGCCCTGCACCGTGCGCGTGAGCACCAGCAACACGGCCGGCCCCGGTATCAGGAACAGGCCGAGCACGACCACGACGAAGGTGCCCAAGGTCGAAAGTTCAAACATCGCACGCTGCCCCCGCCGCATCCGACAAGTCGAAAATCTTCGCCGCCGCTTCCTTCGGCACCACCAATACGTGGCCGTTGGCCTGTGGCATCAGGTCCATGAAAGCCAGTACGTCGCCGGTCTCCGCGACTTTGACACACGGCAACTCGCCGCGCAGGATGCGTGCAAAAGGGTTATTTGGGTCATAGGACATCGCGGCTTTCACTCCGGGTCGTAGGCATGTAGAACGCAAGCGTAGCCGAGTTCCACCTGTTCCGTCATCTAGGCCGCCGCATGGCATGCCCGTCCAGTGCCATGTTTGACACTCTACACCTACGTTCCGCGCCTTGTTTTGCGCTTATGCCGACGTCCACGTCCAGCCCCGGTCCCAAGCCCAGATTAACGCCAACGCGCCGACAACGCATGCCCTACGGCCCACGCTATCAGCTGGTCTCGTGCTCCGGCGTCGAGTTCCGATGGGTCGACAGATCCGCGCCGGTGAACGCGTTCTGCGCGTCCAGGCACAGGCCAACACACAGGCGGATCAGGCCATATACGACGATACCGCCCGAGATGATTGCCGGGATAGCCGCCGCAAATATCAGCAGAAAAAAGAACTTGACCAGCGCATTGACCTAATTCTTCTTGCGTACCGTGCCCAACTCAAGGAAAGCAAAGCCCACGTGCATCGTAAGCACCATGCCGGCGCACGCCCAGCGCGGCTGCTCATCATCGTCGAGACGTGGCCCGTGCGCGGCGGTCAGTGACATGATCCAGCGGGAAAGCGGTCGTATGTTTGACCACCTCCATCGCGAAACTCGCGCTCACATCGAGCAGCTCGGCGGCCTTGATCAGCCGCTTGTATACGTTGTCATAGCCGGCGATGTCAGGCACCACCACTTTCAGCAAGTAATCGACGTCGCCGGTCATCCGGTAAATTTCCACGATTTCCGGGATCGCCGTCACCCCCTTCAGGAAACGGCTCGTCCATCCGTCGTTGTGCTGGCTCGCGCGGATTGTCACGAATGCGGTCAATCCGAGATTAAGTTTGGTCGGATCGCACAACACAACTTGCCGCTGAATCACGCCGTCCTCGCGCAGTTTCTGTATGCGGCGCCAGCACGGCGTCGGCGACAGGTTCACCGCCTTGGCAATGTCGTTCAATCCGAGGGATGCGTCGTGCTGCAGCAACGACAATATTTTGGCATCTATCTTGTCCATGGACGGGTTAATGTTAGAAAATTTTTCTAGTTCCATCTATCACCGCGAACAAATTTGCAATCCTTTTTCACGCCCTCGATTATATGATTGTCTTTGTCATGCACACGGCCGCCGGCTTGAGATACGTCGGCTCGTTGAATCAAACCTATCGACTCGAGCGCTGCCCATGAAAATCCTGTTCGGCGCGTTTACGCGGCACCCGGCTTCTGTCGGCGAAAGCTATTTGCAACACATGAGAGCGTCGTTCTCATTTGGCGGCCCGATGCTGTTGGCCGCGTTCGCTGCGCTCGTGCATGGCTTGTTTCCGTTTTTGTTCGTCAAGACGGGCAGCACAACCGTGTCCCGGCTCTACGAGCGCATGGTGCTCCACCGGTCGGGCGGTGCTCTCCGGCACCAGCCGATATCCGGCCAGCCGCCGCACGCCTGAGCCACGCCTGTGCCGCACTCGCGCCACCACGCGGCACAGCCCCAGGCAAGCCGCGACGTGACCCCGGCCCGGCGGGCTGGCACGCCGGATTCGCGCGACTGTGCCCTCCCGACTGCCTGTTGAGGCACCTATGGGCGAGTCACCGTCATTGCGCGTCTCGTATAAAATCACACGGTCGTGACAAACCGCAAGTAAACCTTCGCCAAGAGTGGCTCGTTGCCGGGCAGATGGTGGAACCACGCCCGTTGTGCATCGCGTCCATGTAGCAGGATCAAATATCCAGCCAGTCGCGAACGCCCACGCGCGGGTCAGCGACTACAATAGGGTCGAACTAGCGTCGGGCCGCAACGATTGTCAAGGGATACTGAAGATTGACAAGCCTTTGGAGCTGCGCAAGCGCTGTGGCGACGACAACTTTCCCTCACTGCTCTTCTCGACGTGCATTGACGACCCGAAAACCGGCTCGGAAATGACCTTACCGAAAATACGATCGTTGTGCAGGAGCCTGATATCCCGGCCGCGCACTGGCTTCGGATGCGCACCCGGCCCATCGGAGCGGTGTTCTGACGGCTGAACAACAAGCTATTCGGTTCCGTAAGGCGCATCGACTGACCACCACGGCCGGGCCGTCATCTGCTGGAGCAGGTGGACGCGCACGGCAAAGTAGTCGATGCCGTGCGCTTCGAGGTACGCTGTGCATTCATGCGCGCCCACGCCACGCGCCGTCCACAGCAGTCCGCGCAGTGAAGATCAGAAGCCCATCGTGAAGAACACCGACCCCATGTCCTGCGCGACGGCCGCACCACTTGCGAAGCGACGGCGGTATCCGATATCCAAGCTTGACGCTTTCACCGGCGTCGCGAATCGGCCACCGACACTAATCTCGCTCCATTGGCGTGTCGACTCCGCGCCGACCACGAACGGATCGAATGCTGACACGCTGGCCGACACCGGATCATTGCTCCTGCTCAATCGTTGGACATGCTTGACGCCCGCCGAAATGACCGTTTGATCTGTGAAGCGCAAGTGGCTGCTCAGACCCACTGTGCCGTATACGTTCCCGTCGGTACGAGCACTGAAACGAACTGGGAACTGGCCGGACGTCTCAGTGTAGTCACCGAGCTTTGTGCGCAAATAGTCAATGCCCAGGTAAGGCATGATGCTGGCGTTCCGTACGGCGAACACGTAGCCACCCTGCGTCGATACTGCGCGCTGTGCAACCGTTGTGTCGCCTTTGGACCGATCCACGCCGGAGGCAGTCAGGTAAGACCGGTCGATGGATAAGTCGCCTTGCTGGTAACCCAACGCGACGCGGGCAAACACGCCCGGGCGAGTACGGGTTCCGTACTCGGCGAATAACCCGAACAAGCTGGCACGGTTACGCATTGTGTCGTTGCTTACGTCAAAGCGATAGCTCGGCGCCTGGTAGCCCAAGCCGGCAATCCAGTCGTCGTTGATTCGGTATGCCGCACTGAATTCGCCCTGCCAGTTTGCACCGTTCACTTTGCCCGCATTGTGGCTGTATAGCGCACCAGCCGAGATGCACACGCCGTATTGGTCGAAGTTGCTGCAACGCATGCTATCCTGAACAAACGTTTGCACCGCAGATTGCAACACGGAACTGTACAAGGTCGCGTTGTTTAGCGAGTCGTTTAGGTCGAGCAAGCCCACAATCCCAATCTTGCCTTCATCGTCACGCGCAATGAATGGCTGTGCACGTCCGTTAATGAAGCCTTCACCCACCACAATGGTGCCGTCTTCCGACATGCGCTCGGCGCTGTGAAGCACGTTGCCCTCCAGCAGAGAGTACGAAGCGATCATTTCACGCAGACGATCGTCGGGCGAAGGCTTGTCGTCAATCAATGCTACGGCCTCGCGCGGCTTCGAGTCGACGGCCGCGCTCTCTTGCTGCGCCGGTTCCTCTTTTACTTGATTCGACGCTTCCTCTTGCTGGTGTGCCTCTTCCTCATGGACCTGCGCCAACGCTTCCTCCTGTTGACCTACTTCCTGCTGCTCTTGGGCTAACCGCTTCTCTTCCTGCTGCTCTTGAACTACCCGCTTCTCTTCCGGCTGCTCTTGAACTACC
>NZ_JAHKSP010000060.1:0-17305 GCF_021733735.1 Mycetohabitans sp. B2 | reverse complement strand
AAAGCGCTTCTTCATGTTCGTCTTCTTCTCCGAAAACGAACTTTACTAAACTCCGGCCGGCCCTATTTGCCGGGGGCAGGTCAACTCGGCTACGCAACGCCATGCGTTCGGCATCAACGTGTTTGGCACGATCCCGATACGCATACAGACAGGACCGCGATACGCCGAATACCGAGCAGATCAGTTCGATCGATTCGCTCCCGCAGATCCGATCAATTACTTCATACGTTCGATGCCTTCCGATATCAAGGGCGCGGTAGCCTTTTATAAAATGGCCTTCTCACGTTCGAGGCGTTCTATACGCGCCTCGAGTTCTTTAATGCGTTGCTGATCCGGTGTGATCGCCTTGCCTTGCGGCGTGATGCCCTGACGTTCCTGCTGAAGCTGGTGCACCCAGCGACGCAGTACCGTCTCACCGACGCCGACCGAACGGCTCGCCTCCATATCGCTATAGCCCTGGTCGAGCATCAGACAGGCGGCTTGCTGTTTGAATTCCGGGGAAAACGTACGTCGCTGCTTCGTCATCAGACACCTCTTCATGGCGAGCATTCTCGCCTAGATCAGTGTCCGGTTTCATTAGACCACTACAAAGAGCCACTTCTAAAGTGCTGTTGACACCGGCATAGCCTACCTTACCTATGCGCTGCTGTCTCATAGCGCCTAAACGCGTTGTCCAAAGTTTGGACAGGGTTGTAGGGGTTGTTTTTGCGGCCCCTTGCAGTGGAAGGTCTTGGTTCATGACTCGTGTCCAAACTTTGGACAAGTTGAAACCTGGACTCGCTATCTAAGCAACTCAACGACGAATTTTTGCAGCTTGGCTGCTTTTTCATCGGATAGCGCTTCAGCCGCTATCTTAACCACAACGTTCTTATGGTCGCGTGCGAAAGTTCCAGCTTTGCTGCCATTTGACATCAAAGGGGTTTTTTGAGCTAGCGAGACACCACCACCGCTCGTTCTCGCAATATGACTGGCGACCTTAGTCTGATCCAGCCGTCCTCGCTCCACAAGGGTGATAGCTTGATCGAGCCGCTCAACGAGATCGGGGGCACTCTCGCCGTCCTTCAGTACCTTGACGATATCCGCAGCCGCCACGCGACCGAGCAATGCTGGATTTGCCCGCAGCCGCTCCTGGACAGACTCAGGCAGAGCGTGAAACGCTAGATAGCGATAAAAATCCGACCGCTCAATACCTAAGTACTCCGCGAGTTTGGACCGCTGAGGGAACTGATCCATCACTAGCTTGATTCCGAGTGCCACTTCGAAGTCAGCCAAGTCCTCGCGCTGTAAATTTTCCACAAGCGCAAGTATCGCGGTCTTCGCATCATCCGCATCAATGACGAGCGCCTCGATTGTCGGCTGGTTCAACAATTTAACTGCTCGCCAGCGCCTTTCGCCAGCAATGAGCTGGTATCCGTCGCCTTTACGACGCAGCAGCACCGGTTCCCCGAGCCCGTCAGCGCTAATTGTGGTCGCGAGCTCGCGTATCTTGGCCTCATTAAAAACAGTACGCGGCTGGAACGGATTCGGCTCGATCTTGTCGACCGGAATCATCATGTGCTGACGACCAACATCAAAATCGCTCGTATGGCTTGCCTCATGGTGCCGCTTGGTGTTCTCGGCAGCCTTCGCCTCAAGCATAACCTTCAAATTTTTTGAAGCCATCTACACCTCCGCAGTTTGTGCCTTGAGGCCGAGCATCTTGATAAGCTCGCTCGACAGCTGGCGATACTCGCGAGCCACCTTGGACGAACGGTCCAACGCATGCAAGCTTTGCTGCATGACTGCCGCCTGGTTCACCTTCGTGCTCGTCGAAATCTTTACTGGCAAAATCTGTCCGAATGTCTTAACTGCGGTGCTCTCGAGCATTTTGCAAACTGTTTGACGCTCGTCGTGCTTGAGAAGCAGGGCACCGAGAAGTTTGAGCGTTGGGTTGACGCGCTTGATCTTTTCTATGTGCTTTAACAAGTCCTCAGCACCGTACAGGCCATACTGGGAGCCCGACTCAACCGGAACAATGACATGAGTAGCGGCGGCTATAGCGTTACTCGTGAGCAGCTTGAGGCTTGGTGGACAGTCGATCAGGATCACATCGTAGATGCCGTCCGCCGGCTCCAACTTCATACGAAGTTCTTCGGACGGCCGCGGAGTCTGATCCTTCAGTTCATCTTCGGCTTTACCAAGCGCAAGCGACCCATAGATCAACGAAACACCGTCGATGTGGGTGTCCTCCTGAACCGCTCTTGGAAGAATGTCGACGCCTCCGAGCAGGAGCTCAGCCGATGTCACCGTCACCGCGCTCGGGTGTTCTTTCCCGACATGTAGGCTTGCGTTCGCCTGCGGATCCAGATCGACAACGAGAACATTCAATCCGGCGCTGGCAAAACCGTCAGCCAGGTTGATCGTTGTTGTCGTCTTGCCGACGCCACCCTTGTGGTTGGTCACGGCAAAAACTTTTGTTTGTTTGAAAAAGGGCATTCCGTGTGCGTTACATCTGATTTCCGTGCACGATACCTTCGCATCCAGTAGAAGTAAATCTCAGACTCGTCCAAACTTTGGACACTGTAGCTGTGGGGCAACGGAAACCCAAGGTCGCCGGCGCAACAATGGGCGACTTCTCGCGGCATCTGAGCGCGCAGGAGCAGCACTAATGATGGCTCGAGATCGTTGGCAAGGGACAACGCGCGCAAATCGTGCCGGCGTCGCCGGAGCTGATCGCTGAGCTGGCCCACTATCGCCAAGCATGTGGCCTGCTTCCGTTGCCCGACCAAGCTGACACCACGCCGCTGGTCATGCCTTTTAAAGGCCAACGCCGCTGTCTGTCGCGCTCGACCCTCAATGACGCGCAAGGATATATTCAGCCTTACCGCGACGTGGCTGCGGGCGCGTGGGGCCGAGTTCGCCAAGCGCGCTGACGAGCTGGACCGTGCGTCGGCGCACTGGCTCAGGCGTACCGCCGGGTCAAATCAGGCCGACGGTGGCCTCGATCTGCGCACGATGCGCGACAATCTGGATCACGTGTCGCTGACCACTACAAGCCGATACCTGCACCAGGAAGAGGACACGCGGCACCGCGAGACGGTGGTCGGTCACAAAATGCACTGGCACGATGCACCGCCCATACTGCCCAATGGACAAAGCGAAGACGGATTCATCTCGTAGACTTTATATGCGGCGCGCCTCGCTCAATACCGCATCGAGAACGGCCTAAAAAAGATAGCTCGTTACCGCTAACACTGCTTGCACCAGATTTATCCCACCATGACTTTGACCGGCTTGCCAGCGCGAGCCAGCATGTCCACTAATGTGTCGATCGTAAACTTGCCCGCCTTTTTATTTACTACGTCCGACACGCGAGGCCGCGTAATATGCAATATCTGCGCAGCCTCCGCTTGCTTGAGATGATGAAGCTCGATCCACGACGCGAGTTCGCCCATGAGTTGCTCTTTGAGCGCCATCGTCTGACTGATGAGCGCTTGCGACTTGGCTTGATACCGCTGCGCCTCGTCAGGCGCGAAGCCGAGTTCTACGAACAGGTTTGCTTCCGGCTTCGTCACATGCCGAATACTTGTATCAACTTTGTTCATCTCTGTTCCTTCCTTTCCCGGACAATCGCCCGATAGCGAGCCGCTGCGATCTCTTTGTCGGGCTTCGGCGTCGCTTGCGTCTTCTTTTGGAAGCAGTGCAATACGTAGATCGCTTCCTCGAACTTCGCCACGTACATTACCCGATAGATCCCGCTCACATCCCGGATGCGAATCTCCCGTACCCCTGCGCTCACGTCGTCGAACGGCTTCCAGTCTTCAGGATCAAGCCCCGCTTGAACTCGGCCCAGTTGAAAGCCCGCCTCTCGGCGAGCCTCAGACGGGAACTCAAGGATGTCATCGTAGGATGAGCCAACCCAGCGGATTTCTTTTTCAGCTCTCATTGTATAAAATTTTATACCAATTTCGATTCCGGTTCAGCCAGCAATCCGTGCCCGCTCTTCACTTCGATTTTCTCTTTTCATACACCCGATGCAGCCGCCGCGCAGGCTTCGCCACTTCGATCTCTTGCTGCTCTGGCCGCTCCAGCCACGCCGGGTGCGTCGCCGTGTAAATTTCATTCATCTCCCGAATCGCCACCTGTGTTTACATCTGCGTGCTCGTGAGCTGCGCGTGGCGCAGCATTACCTGCATGAACCGCACGTCCGCTCCATTCTCCAGCATCAGCGTCACCATCGTGTGATGGAACAGGTGGCACGAACCGCTCTTGTCCCCCGAACGCTTGGTGTAGTCCGATACCATCCATCCCAAGTTACGCGTGTCGATACTGTCTCCCGCTTCTGCCGGAACAGCACACCTTCATCCGCAGCCTGCGACAGCTGCGGCCGGGCTAATGTATGGATGGCCGGGCAGGCTGCCTACGACCTTTGGCAGGCACGCCAAAAAGGCGCACCACACGTGCAGCACGCACCGATCGCAGAAGCCCCATTGCCGCGCTAGCAATCGAGGTGTTCTTGGTTTGGTAATCCGGTACCTACACTACAGGATCATGAGGCCACTCATTGAGTTCACCAACTACCGCCCATGCCTCGCTCAGGCCCCCAAGGGTCGGGACTGCGTCACTGCATGCGTCGCTGGGCGTTGCCACCCAATAGGGCCGGCGGTCGACCCGATGCAGACTTAGCCTGCGCGCGCCGCGCTTTTTCAGTGTCGGTGTTGATGCGACGCAGCGCCGCCAAGCTGCCTTCAAGCACACCGCTCTACTGGCACGCGTCACCCAGTTACACCTGAAATTTAGCGTGGTGCTGCGCCGCATTCTGCTCAACCCGCCGTACAACGGCATCGCGCTCTTGAATCAGACGCGCGCGATGTCGGCCCGCAATTATCGAGTTAGCGAGCACAATCGGCGCACACTTGGGCCAGCGCTGACTCTCGCTCTTGTGCGTCGCGCTACAAGCGCTCTTGTCTGGCGACAATTATTTTTGCCGGTGACGATAGGTAGATTTGCCAATGGCACGAGGGGTACAGCATTTAATAAATTACAAATTACGTAACATATGTTACAAAAAACAATGCCGGCGCAGTTCTGCCCGAATAGCGCCTCAAACTGCCGTCGATACACCTGCCAACCACCCTTCCTGTCGCGAAAAGTCGTGAAACAATTGCCCTATTACAGCGCTCTGCCTTGCTGCCATTGGTTTCCCGGCTAGGGCGTTTAAATTGTCATTGTTTCACGTAGACAGGTTCCCCGTATGGCTGACTTATCGTGCCACCGTATTCGCCGTCCATCTTGAGGCAAACCCAGCGCTGACCCGCAAACGGATTCAGGTGGACGGCCCCCTCTGTCGCCGCACCCTGTGCTCCTTGACAGCGCACGAGTCCACTGGGGCAGCGGCCACGCAATTCAAGCGTTGAGCGGTTTGCAGCGGCTTGATGCTTGAAAGGGCAGCGCGGCGCTCACAGCAAAACTGTCAACTATGGTTGAAAACCAACAAGACTACCTATAGTCGACATACCATCGGGGTGAGCTTTTACGGGAGGCGCGCACGTTGTAGCGTACGCTACAACGTGCGTAGAATCTAGTTTTACCTGCTCATTTTTGCGCTCGTGCCACATGCGTTGCGATAAGCACACTGAGTCCTGTTCTGAACAACGCAGCGTACACGCACGGGCGTGGAGCACTCGATACGATGCCACGCGGCACCCTCGCCGTGTCAACTCGCGGCTTTCCGACCACGCTTGCGAGCGGCCGTGCGAGTGCCGGTCACCATCACAATGGCCTCGTCCAGCAGATGTTCCAGTGCCTCCTGCTGCGTGGGCGATAACGCCGCCAACTTCGCGTGCATGCGCATAGCGCAGTCCAGCGCACCGGTGCCCCCTTCTGCCACCAAATCCACGAGGCGACAGTCGAGCAACTGCGCGAGCTGCGCCAACCGGTCAAGACCGGGCAGCACCCTGCCGCGCTCTATCTGGGACAGCGAGGCCTGCGCCAGCCCCGCCGCTTCCGAGAGCTGTTCCTGTGTCAGTCCACGCAGCCTGCGCTGTCGCGCGATGGCTTGGCCTATCGTTCGCGCGAGTTTGCTGCGCGACTCATTCTCCTGCGCCACCTGCCCTTCCCGTTAAACCGAAACCGCGAGTGTGCGGATAGGAGTCGGTTTACAGAAGAAGGTCGTACGTAATAATATTTGTAATACATTATTTTCTAAAGGGCAAACTTACGTGCACCTTACCCGCACGACCCAGAGCTATCCGGCAGCAGATACCGCGGTGAAAGGATTTCACGTCAATGCAGTGGACCAGGCACACGTGCGCTTCATCGTGCTGCCGGCCTTCCTTACTGAAAGCAAAAGCATGGGCGTATGGCTCGCCGCCGCCGGCACGACCGCCACCGCATTCATCGTGCATCTTGAATTGGGCATCGCAGTCGTGCTGTGCGAGTTGCTGAGCGCCTGGTATTGGCTGCGTCGGTTGAAGCTGGCCCTGAGCGAAAGCCGGTTCAGTATTAGTACAACGGGTATCGTTTGGTATGGGGTGGAATCGGAGCCAATCCGTATCGCGATGCATCGGATCAATCGCGTTTGCTTGGTCTCGCCAAGCGGGCGCCGCGCAGTACTGCTGTCGTTGCGCGCGACACCCAGTGAGCCGCAGGCCTCGCCGCGGCGGCTTTGCGATCCCAGGCACCAGGCGAAGTGGTGCATCGTGGTCGAGGCCGACGGGCTCGATTATGCGATTGTGCAGGGGCTTTATCGTCATACCGCAATCCGTCTCGCGCGGGCGATGCGACGGGCATTGCGTGTTGTGCTGCGAGATGGGTATCGTACTTGACGCGGCTCGCAATGAGCGGACATGGCCTTACGCTCATTGCGAGCCTCGTTATTTCATGCCGTACCACGCGCCGCGCCCACTGCCGTGCGGCTCCAAATGCCCTCTTTCGACCAGATCGCGGAAGTGCTGCTTCAACGTATTGCGGCTGCTACCGGTGAGCTTGATCGCTTCGGCCATTGTGATTCGTCCGTGCTCCCGGGCGAACTCGACAATTTGTAAGGACAGCGCAGGCAAAGACGCCAGCACGATCTTCTCGCGCTCCACTTTCTTCTCAAGCCGTCGCACCTGTTCGGCAAGCGAGCGAAGAAAAAACATCAGCCACGGCTGCCAGTCCGGCTTATCGCTGCGGATTGTCCCTTGGGTCTGACGCAAAGCCAGATAGTAGCTCTCCTTGTTCGCCTCGATCACGCTTTCCAGCGAACTATACGGCACATAGGCATAGCCAGCCTGAAGCAGCAGCAAGGTCGTCAGCACACGACTGAGCCGCCCATTTCCATCCTGGAATGGATGGATTTCCAAAAACACGACGACAAAAATGGCAACGATCAGCAGCGGGTGCAGGCGTGCTTTTTCGCGCTCGGCGCTGACCCACGATACCAATTCGGTCATGAGGCGCGGCGTGTCAAAGGGTGTGGCCGTTTCGAACACGACGCCGAGTTGCCTGCCATTTTCGTCGAAAGCGGCGACGCTGTTGGAACTTGTCTTGTAGTGGCCCCGGTGCCGTTCGTCCTTCAGGCTATGCCGCAGAAGGATTTGATGCAGTTGCTTGATGTGATTCTCGTTGAATGGAAGGTCCTGCCATGAATGGCACATCAAGTCCATGAGTTCGGCATATCCTGCCACTTCCTGCTCATCTCTCGTTTCGAGCTTTTGGATAGCCAAGTTCGACAGCAATCGTTCGACTTCCCGGTCAGAAAGCCTGCTGCCTTCAATGCGGGTGGACGAGCCGATGCTCTCAATGGTCGCCACTCGTCGCAGGGACAACAACCGGCCTGGCGCAAGCGTGCCCAGGGCACGCCATGCACCTTTGAATTCGTCGATCCGGGCAATCAGACCCAGGATCTCTGGCGTGATTTGAAGGGTGTCGGTTCGAAACATGAGCCAATCATACACCCATTTCCACCCATTCTCACAATGCAAAATGAATGAAGAATGACACGACGGGTACGCTGGAATCCCGAAGGACTGCTCTACAAGACAACTCGCGCAATTCATACCGTCTTTGTAATGCGTCTGGCTCCATCAACGACAAATACGGAGCAGCGAAGCTCCATTCTTCGTCCGTCACGTCGCTCGGATAAGGTCTGCGTTCTCGAACTCGATTCGATTCTGAGCCTCGCTGAGAGTGCATAACACTCCGTAGGAAGCCCCGCTGTCGAGCGGATTTGAATATGTCGGCGCTTGAACCGTGGTGTGTTGTGCGCGCCGTTGATGATCTATTTCTCGCATCGCAACACATCAACCTTGTAGAGTTTACTTGAATTTTACGGAGCGACCCTTTATTCTCCGGGTTAGCTGGTTTTTTTCATACCACCTCGAAATTTCTAAGCAACTAGGATAGCACCGTGACCGCAAATGATCTGCTCATTTCAAAGGTGCCGGAGATTGATCAATCCGTGTCCATCGCTGACATCCGGGACGAAATCGCCGGTCGAGCGTTGGACATGTTGGATCAGGTGCGAGCGACAATGCTTGAACCTTATCCACGTAAGCATCCTCCTACTTTTACAGCGGCAAACATCGCGACTCTCTGCGGGCTCGAGAAACAGCGAATGAAGTACCTTACTACAAAATTAGGACTTCCTGCCGGAACGCAAACTGGTCCAGGTAAGGCCAAGCTATTTTCGCTCGAGGAAACGCTAACTTGGATCAAGGCAACCAGCCGTCGGGCGCAACGGCCGCAAGGGGTACGAGGAAGGGTAGTAGCGTTTGCCAACTTTAAAGGTGGAGTTGCAAAAACGTCCACCTCAGTAAGCGTAGCGCAGAAGCTTACGCTATTAGGTCGCAAGGTTCTGCTTATTGATTGCGATCCGCAGGGCTCGGCGACCCAGCTGTGCGGCTACGCACCCGATGCCGAAATTACCGATACCGACACGCTGCTGCCGCTCATTTATGGCGATGAAAGCACACTTCAATACGCAGTCAGGAAGACCTATTGGACGAATCTCGATGTAATCCCTGCCTGCAACACTCTTCAGGATGCCGAGTACGCAATTCCAGCGAACATTTCACAAGATAGTCGGTTTGAGTTTTGGAATATAGTGAACAAAGGGCTACAGCCACTGCTATCGGAGTACGACGTGGCTGTCATCGACACTCCCCCAGCACTCAGCTACTTAACTACAAATGTGCTGATGGCAGCAGACGCGATCGTCATGCCTTTACCCCCTGAAGCACTGGACTTCGCGAGTTCCACTCAATTTTGGCAAATGTTTGCGGAAATCGCGAGCCGCCTGCCGAAGGCGGAAAGCAAACGCTACGATTTTATCAACATCTTCATGACCAAAGTTCGCCCTTTTGACGCGTCAAGGGGCGTGCAGGGTTGGATTAGGAAAGCTTACGGCGATAGAGTCTTTCCTTTGTATGTGCCCGATTCAAAAGTTCAAGCAGCCTCCCTTGGCGCTTTGTCGACAGTCTACGACCAAAAACGGCTTGACGTCGATGCCGACGGAGCAACCCGGATGACCGGCGAGCAATACGAGCGTTTAAAAGCGCCTCTCGACGCTCTTTCCGAATGTATCGATGACCATTTTGTCCGGATGTGGACGAAGGAGATCACCGAATGAGTAAATTACTTGAAAAAACGGCGGCCCTGGAACCCAGCCAACAATCAAACCGGACCGCTCGACAGGGCATAGCGCGTACAGCGCCAGGGCGGATGTTCGAGTTCGCAAACAGGATTAATGAGGCGGAAGATAGAGCCGCAGCTTCCGCAGCAGAGGCGGAAGAGGTCAAGCGGCAACTCGATGACGCTTTACATCAACTTGAAGCACTACAGAGTGTAGGTGGCACAGCCGGCGCTGTTGAGGTAGATATTGCCACTTTGGTTGAAGTACCAGGACGGCGCCGAGTGCTCTCCCCGTCGGAGTACGAAGAACTTCGTTCAAATCTAGCTAAGAACGAACTGGTTCACCCGATTGTATATCGTCCACTCGGCAACGGGAAAAACGAGATTGTATCGGGAAACAATCGCGTAGCGATCTATCGCGATGACCTCGGTAGGACGAAGATTCGCGGCATCCCGTTTATTGGCGACGCCAGGAGCGCAGAGCTAGGTGCCACGTTCTCCAACTTACTCGCCCCTTCGCTGCCGGACTATGAAAAATATAGACAATTTGTTCGACTCCAAAAAGAGTCGGGGTTTACTCGTGCCGACATCCTTGAGGCATCGGGACTTAGCACCTCCCACGTTTCACGCATTCTAGCTTTTGAGAAACTTCCCTCAACAGCTCTCGAAGCAATTGCGAAACGCCCTGACAGGATCGGTGGACACGCTGCGGAAAAATTCGCGTTTTTGGCAAGCAATGGAAACGCGGAATCAGTAGTTAAAGCGATCGAAGCTCTAGTCAGTGATGAATCAATGTCTCAAAAACGCGCTTTAGAGTTGGCAAGGCCTAAACCGTCTCGACCAACAGCTCCGGTCACGCGTACGATTCTCAGTGACAAAAAAAAGTTTTGCGAACTTTCAGTCCGCAATGGCGTAATTGGCGTGCGATTCAGCGGAAAGGAAAGCGAAATCAAAGCGTCATGTTGGGCAGAGAAAATTGAAAGCTTTATTCGCGCGCAGATAGAAGCTCAATCGACGCAATGAATTCGCAATAGGGGATGGTCAAAGCATAGAGGTTATGCACTCTAGCAAGCACGACCTTAACTCTCCCCAGTGGGGAATCGTTAAAAATCAATGAGTTGCAAATTAGGGAACAAAAATGACCTACCGACCAAGACACCAAACAAAAGGCCCCTGGCTGGAACCAGAGGCCTTTCAATATAGAGTTCGACTGTAACCTTACTCAGCTACTCTTAGCTTTCCCCAGCGGGGAATCGTTAAAAATCAATGAGTTGGTAATTCGGGGGAAATATGATCTAACGACCACACTATCAAACAAAAGCCTTCGGCGGCAACCGAAGGCTTTTGAGTCTAGGGCTTGACTGCAACCTCGCCCAGCTATGCTCGACCGACGGCAATCGGTAAGATCAAGCACTAAGAGTGTAGCGCAGTGTGAGAAACAGTCAAGCGTTGATCGACCATTTTGTATAAATGGGCGCTGGATATGTCTATCGCGCAACACTTTGTTGCTGGCGAGGGAAGCGTTTGTCCCCCGAATCAACAGCACTTCACCCCCGTACCAGACGATACTGAAGCACTGTCGCAGTTCGCCTGCGACACCACCAATCTGCCGTGGCTAATTTTCCGGGCTGCCTTTCGCGCTGAACACCTCGCGCAGCTGCCCGCGCGCGCGCGCGCGCTGCTCGCGGCCCTTGCACGCACCGTTGATGCTCAGCGGCCCTACGCCGCTATCTTCGCGCGCCGTGAGCTGCTTACTGGCCGCGCGCTGCAGTCGATGCGCACGTTCTACCGCGGTCTCGATGATCTCGAAGCGGCCGGCCTCATTGACCGTCCACCCCAGAAGCGCCATGGCGGCGTAGGCCTGTTTGGCCGTGCGTACTTGCATTTAACGCCCAAAGCCGCGACTTTGCTCGGCCTCGTTGAGCCACAAGACAAGGTATTAGCGCCGGCGTTGGACACTGCCACAGCCAATGCTCCAGCCACTCCCACATCCTCTACACAATCATCAACTCTACCGTCTGCCAACATGGCAGACGGTGCTATATATAAGGATCTTTACCCTACTACTCTTCAAAAAAGACAACCAGGCACCCTACCTCAAGACCTCGAACGCCTCACTTCGCTGGGCTTTAATAAATTTTTCATCTTCAAACTCATGGCCGAGGCACGAAAAAGCGGCAAGCGCCTCTCCGATGTTGTCGACATGTGCTGGCACTCGCTTAAGAAAGCGGTTGCCCCCATTGCATACCTTCGATCGCTACTTCGCAAACCGGTCGATTTCAGCCATCAGGCTCGCCAACGCCGCGATGAAGCCCATCAACGGACTCAGCACGACGTTGAACATCGGAGCCTAACCCAAGCTTTGCACGACGCGGCTGGCCTGACGTTCGTCGATCCAACGAAAGGTCTGACTGTCGAAATCGGTGAAGATGGGGCGAGCGCCTTGCTTCATCTTCCTGACGAAATGCGGCCGAGATCAGCGGCCGGGACTCGAATGCTAGACATCGCACGCGCCATCGTGAGTGGGCGGTTACAGCGCAGCGCAAAGCTGTGCCATTCTGTTCATCAAGCGGTTGATGGAAGCTGCAAGAAATCTGAAAAGACGAGCGAGGAGGGAGGGCAGGTTGCTGGCTCCCTTACACACGTGCAGCAAATGCGGGAGCTGTTAAAACGCCGGGCAACAGCGTACTCGTTTTCGGCGTAATCATGAACAGACAGAGTCAAACACCATTCGCCGCAAGACGGGCAAGTGCTTGGACGGGTTTAATGTCGCACCGGCCATCTAGCGTAAGCGCCGGTGCTCACATCGTAGCGCCAGTGGCCCGTTGCGTATGGCTGCCTTGCGGTAGTTGCAACATTAACGTTATAGAATGCACTGGCGAGGATTGAAATCTGTAGCGCTTGTAGAACTGACGCGCACGCTCATGCAGCGCATGGACAAGCAAGGCCCTAACGCCAGCATTTTCCGATACGGCTTGTACTCAGCATACCGCGTCTTGCAGCAAAGCCGCACCGAGTTTGATGTCCTGAGCCCGTCGATCGACTGCAAATGTGCGTTTGTTGTGCCGCTGGCCTTCTTCTCTGAACGCAAAAGCATGGGCGTAGGGCTAGCCGCAACTGGGGATAAATAATTACCTGATAATAAACATTATCAGGCAATAAAGGGCGGGCCTCGCCGGTCTGACCGAGGCTCCTTGGCCGCCGGTGGACGCAAATACAGGATCGCCACGGATGATCGCAGCAACACGGCGACTACCAAGTCGACGCCGAGGAACGCGCAGCAGCGGCTGCCGAGTACTACTGTCTTTGGCGCCGTAGAGAATGGACGGCTCAATGCTTGCGCGGCTTTTGCGTTTGAGAGTTGCAATCTGTTTTGCTTGATTGTCCAAAGGCATGCTACGCATGGACGCGACTGCCGAACACGACGCTCAAGCTACCGCGCAAGTTGGAGTAATGGCGGGACTGCTGCTTAGCCCAAGCTGAGACGGCGACTTCCGGTAGGTAGTTCACTTGCAGATGGGCATGGTCATCCTCGTCGTCGAACTTCACCAGTTCCGCTTCGAAGTCGGCGCAGACGCTGGCTCGCCAAGCGGGCCGGCTGCCGCGCTTCAAGAAGAAAGGGCGGTGTGACAGCTTTCGTTACCCCGATCCGAAACAGACCAAGTTCGATCAAGGCCACGACCATGATCAGTCAAAACCACGGGGTGGCGTGCATCGAGGACTTGCAGGTACGAAACATGGTCAAGTCGGCGGCAGGCACACTCGAGCAACCAGGTAAGCGTGTTCGGGCCAAGTTCGGCCTGAACACGGCCATTCTTGGTTAAGGCTGGTTCGAGTTCTGCCGCCAACTGAGTAAAACTGGCTTGGAAAGGGGGCAGCTCACCGCCGTGCCACCGCAGAATACGAGCCGCATTTGCCTGTGTTGCGGCCATGTGTCGCCAAACAACCGCCAGACGCAAGCGCGGTTCATTTGTGTCGTGAGGAAAACATCGACCTGGTCGGGCGCAATCCGCATTCTAAGGACGGGACACGCCCAGTTCGCCTGTAAAGTGAGCGGTGTAGTCATGCCACCAGCAGCAGGAACCCATCGAAGCGACTCACTGCGACTCGATGCCGGGGTGAGCGCCGTAGGAATCTTCAGACTTTAGCCGGGGGAGCATGTCAATTTACAATCTAATCTGGATTCTCTTGATGTAATTATTGTGATACATTGAATACATGTATTCATTTGGAGGTCTTCGACATGGCTACCTCAGTTCGTCTTACTCCCGAAACCGAGCAACGGCTCGATCATCTAGCGACTCATACTGGGCGGACAAAGGCATATTACCTGCGTGAAATCATCGATCGTGGCATTGAAGAGATGGAGGACTATTACCTTGCTGCCGACGTGCTGGAACGTGTCCGCAAGGGCCGGGAGAAAGTGCATTCCGCTGCTGACGTAAGGAAAGACCTTGGCCTGGACGATTGATTACACTGATACAGCCAAAGGGCAGCTACGTAAGCTTGATAAACCCGTCGCACGACGCATCGTTGACTTCATGGACGAGCGTGTTGCTTGTCTAGAAGACCCTCGAAGTATCGGTAAAGTATTGACTGGCCCATTCGGTAGCTTTTAGCGTTACCGGGTAGGTGATTACCGTGTAATTTGTAAGATTCAAGATAGCGCTTTATGCGTTCTTGTAGTGCAGATCGGTAACCGACGCGAGGTTTACCGTTAGCAAATCCGAGAAGGCCAAGGAAGCCGAACCCCCATGATTGCAGACTGGCTTGCTCGTTACTGTGATGTCGGTCTGACTAAAATTGGTAATGCGCTTTAGGTCGCTCACTTTTTATCTACGATTATCTGCGCCATTCGGGGCGCGCCTCGCTGGTCTGATTGGCGTCCCGCGCCCAACAGCGCGTGTCCAGGGGCTGACATTGCCACCGGACTGCCCACGGCTGCACGGGTGCTCGTCTTCCCAGCAAAGGCCCCGTCGTGGGGGAATGGGTGCCCTCACGTCGGCCCCGGGACACGCGCTCCGCGAAGCTGCGCTACCACTGGCGACTGAACGGCTGTCGCGAGCAGAAGTTAACGCTGAACGGCGTGACGAAGCGCGACCGATTTGATCGTCGGCTGTGCCTCGCCCGGTTGGGGACGCGTTCGCGCTCACGCGCCGGCGTCAGCGCGCCGGAAAAACGAGCGGCTGGGAGGTACGCGATGACGATCACCACGCTATCGAGCCGGGAACTGAATCACGACGTGACCTGGGCCAAGAAGGCAGCCAACAACGGGCCGGTGTTCATTACCGATCGCGGCAAGCCTGCCCACGTACTTTTAAGCTTTGAGGCTTATCAAAAACTCACGCAACAGCGCCGCAATATTGCGGACACGCTTGCTATGCCCGGCGTGGAAGACATCGAGTTCAATCCGCCACGTGCTAATGTTCAAACGCGGCCGACTGATCTGACTTGATGTACGTACTCGATACCCATGTTGTGTCCGAGTTGCGCAAGGTTCGGGCCGGCAAAGCTGATGCCAACGTCACCGCATGGACTACCAGCGTGGATGCGGGTTGGCTTTTTGTGTCCGCTATCACCATCATGGAATTGGAAACGGGTGTCTTGCAAATCGAGCGACGCAATGCCGATCAGGGCAGGATACTACGAGCCTGGATAGAGCATCACGTCTTGCCCGAGTTTGCAGACCGCGTTTTACCGATTGATATTCGTGTGGCGCAGCGCTGCGCCCGATTGCATGTACCCCACCGGCAGTCAGAGCGAGACGCATTGGTTGCGGCCACAGCGCTGGTACATGGGATGACGGTTGTTACCCGTAACGGGGCGGATTTTGCCGCGACCGGCGTCAATCTTCTGAATCCTTGGAGAGACGCGTAGCCTGAGGGGCTCGTACCTTTTACGCAAACGTTGAAAAACCGTGCCGGTAGCCGCTGCAGTGCCGCAGACGCCCAAGACCCCATGGCCCCGATGAAAACGACTCGGATTGCACCGTGACTGTTTGACGCCTTGTTGCCCGCCCCGCTCGACCAGGCTCTTGACAACTGGTCGCCTGAGCAGCGCGCCGCACCTTCGCTGTACAACTCCACCGTGACAGCCGTTCTTTAAAAGTCATCCAGCAACTAGGCTATACTGGTTTTATGATTGCAGCTTGGGAGAAGCCAGTGAAACCATCCGAAGCATTAAGTCGGCATCGCGAGGAGATTCGCAGGATCGTCGTCGCCAATCGGGCAACGAACCCTCGTGTATTTGGCTCCGTTGCTCGTGGCGAAGACGAGGATGGCAGCGATCTGGACATCCTTGTCGATCCCACGCCGGATACTTCGCTGCTTGATATTGGCGGAATTCAGTACAAGCTGCAAGATTTGCTTGGGGTGCCGGTGGATGTTCTGACGCCGAAGGCTATTTCGATCAAATTCAGAGATGATGTTCTGGCTCAGGCAGTGCCCGTATGAGTAAAGACAAACAGCACCTGTCCGCGTACCTCGAACACATCGTGGAAGCGATCCAGCGAATTGAGCGCTATTCGGAGAACATGGACAAGGCCGTGTTTGAAGCAACGGATATGGTGCAGGACGCGATAGTTCGCAATATCGAGATCGTGGGTGAGGCCAGCAACAATATCCGCAAGCATCATCCTGAGTTTGTAGAAGCGCATGCTGATCTGCCGTGGGGCAACGCATACGGAATGCGAAATGCCTTGGCGCACGGCTACTATCAGGTTGATCTCGATGTTGTGTGGAACGTAGTGAAGCGTGATTTGCCTCGACTGCGTGATGATATTCAGGCATTGCTTAACGGGATGACGGATAAAAATAATCCGTCTGCAGCATACTCTAAATTTTAAAGGGAACATTTGGCACGGTAGCAATTCTCCCCTGCTGGTTGCCGAAGATCGATGGTAGCAGCCACGCTCGACCAAGTGCTCGACAACTGGGCGTCTAAGAGGGGCGTTGAGAATCAACTTCTCTCGTCCTGGCATCCACCGATAACGCGAAGCACGCGTTGTTCAACGGGCGCTTGCGTGAGGCATGCCTGAACGCGCATGGGTTCTTGTCGCTCGAGGGCGCCAAGCGCAAAATCGAGGCTTGGCGACAGTACTGCATATCAGTCGCGACAGAGTCAGGATCCCGCCCCGCGAGCGTAGGCGGGTGCCGATCTCGGTCGCTAGGTACTCGCGGGTGTATTCATTGTTCACGCAAAGCATTTTCAACGCCCGATCATCCGCCAGTTGGTCGTGTATAAAGACGTAGCTCCATACCGAATTGGATTGTGTCGCACCGGGCAGGCCAATGTCGTTGCCACAACGACGACGGTGAGGGCGCCGCCGCGCAATGTTGAGCTGCAACGCTCGCCACATTCGCCGCACGCGATCTCCAAATAACCGGGCAGCGGATTATTCCAGTCAGTAAAGGCCTTGATCGGCACACCACAGCGAATCGCATTGCCCACTGCGCCAGCACGTCGGCATAGGCCACTGAAAGCTTGCTCGCGCACATTCCGCAACAGCCGGTCGAGGGTAGCGGCGCTGATCTGCTTGAGTCGCTGGTGCATCTGCTTCGATAGCGACAGGTGAGCATGCGATGTCATCGCTTCGACCAGTGTCGGGATGAGCGCCTTCAGTCGCTTGCTGACCTGCCCCCGGCAAACAGGGCCGGCCGGAGTTTAGTAAAGTTCGTTTTCGGAGAAGAAGACGAACATGAAGAAGCGCTTT
>NZ_JAHKSP010000059.1:0-42906 GCF_021733735.1 Mycetohabitans sp. B2 | reverse complement strand
GGGCAACAGCGGATGCTCCTGCCGCTTTCCAGGAGCTGGTTTAAAAGGACTTTGCTAGAAGACGGCTGGCACTAACCAAGGGGGTGTCAGCAGCACGTTGAAAATGACCCAGTGCCAGCACATTGGATTTGACCCACCCGGTTAGGATGGGCCCTTTTTGGAGGGCCAGTGCTTACAAGGGAGGTAATCGTGGAAATACGTGTGTTGGCCCGCCAAGGATTGGGGATCCGGGAGATTTCACGGGAACTGGGATTGTCGAGGAACACCGTGCGCAAATATTTACGCAGTTGTGCTGAGCAGGAGCGCGCGCCGCGCTCGGGGCGTACGCACAAGCTCGATCCGTTCAAAGTCTATCTGCATGAGCGGGTTCGAGCAGCGCATCCGGCCTGGCTGCCGGCGACAGCGCTGCTGATCGAGATCCGTGCGATGGGTTATGACGGTGGCCTGACGCGGCTTCGGGCCTATCTTCGGTCGTTGAAGTCGATCAAGGCGCCGGAGCCGCTGGTGCGTTTCGAGACCGATCCGGGACAACAAATGCAGGTTGACTGGATCGTGTTCCGACGTGGCAAGCTGCCGCTGTCGGCATTCGTCGCGACGCTGGGTTACAGTCGAGCGAGTTACGTCGAATTCGTGACCGACGAACGATTGCCGACACTGCTGGGCTGCCACGAGCGTGCGTTCGACTTCTTCGGCGGCGTTGCGCGCGAGGTTCTGTACGACAACGTCAAGACGGTTGTGATTGGCCGAGACGCTTACGGTCCCGGACTGCATCGCTATCAACCGGGCTTGCTCGACTTTGCGAAGCACCACAACTTCGTGCCGCGACTGTGCAAGCCTTACCGAGCCAAGACCAAAGGCAAGGTGGAGCGCTTCAACGGGTACCTGCGCCGCAGCTTCTACAATCCACTGGCAAGCCGGTTGGCTCAGGATCGGCTCGCGCTGGACGCGACCACGGCGAACGCCGAGGTCGTGCGCTGGTTGAGGGACGTCGCCAATGTACGTATCCACGGCACGACCGGGCAGCGGCCGCTCGAGCGTCTTCTACTCGAGCAACCAAAGCTACAGCCCTTGCCGCAGCCGTGGCGCGCGAGCTTGCCCTGTGCCTGCGTGCCAACGATGCCGCCGCCGTCGCGCTTCGATAATACGCCGCTGCAGCATCAGCTGTCGGTCTACCAAGCCCTGTTGATGGAGGCTCGGTGATGGATATCCAACACGAACGGATCCTTGAAGCTTGCCGACAACTGCACATCGACACAATGGGGGAGCAGTACAGCATGCTGGCGGCTCGGGCGGCGGCTAACCAACTCACGTTTGCCGACTTCTTCGAGGCGCTGTTGAAGTGCGCGATGGACGCGAAGCACGCGCGCACCAAATCCATGTTGCTACGCACGGCAGGCTTGCCTGTACTGAAGACACTCGAAGAGTTCGACTTCACGTTCGCTCATGGCGTCACGAAGAAATCGGTGCTGGAGCTCTCGTCGATGGCCTTCGTGGAGCGCGCCGAGAACATCGTGCTGCTCGGAGCGAGTGGACTGGGCAAAACGCATCTGGCGATCGCGCTGGGCTACATCGCCACGCAGATGGGAATCAAGACGCGTTTCATCGGCGCGGCGGATCTCGTTATTGCGCTGGCAGCCGCCTCTCGACAGGATCGACTGGCCGACTTCCTGAAGCGCAACATCATGAACCCACGCTTGCTGATCATCGACGAAGTCGGCTACCTACCGCTGGGCCGGGACGATGCCAATCTGTTCTTCCAGGTGATCGCCAAACGCTACGAGAAGGGTTCGGTGATCGTGACGAGCAACTTGCCGTTCGGGCAATGGGACCAGACGTTCGCCGGCGATCAGACGCTCACGGCCGCGCTGCTCGACCGCCTTCTACACCACAGTCACGTTCTCCAAATCAAAGGCGAGAGCTACCGACTGAAGGACAAGCGTAAAGCCGGGGTGATCCGCTCCCGTGCGTGCGAAAGTGCTGAACAGCAACTGCAGATGCACGCGCCAATGATGAGCAGCAACATCGCTTGACCCTGGATCAAGCGAAACCGATGGTCAGCAGCCGGCGCTGACCCTGAGTCAGTCAACATGCCGGGCATCAACTTGGTGACCCGGGTGGGTCAAATCTAATGTGCTGTGTATCGGCACAAGTGGGTCACTTCTAAGTTGCTGTTGACAGGGGCAGGTCATTGCCGCAGATCCGGTCACCAGGCTCCCATAGCGGGACCAGCGCGGCCCGCACCTGATTATCAGCGTCGCTGCGGGCCTAGCGTTACCTCGGCGGCTCTCGGCACAGCACTCGGATCGCTTGCTTGCGGTGATAGCCCGTCAATTCAATGAATCCCTCTAGAATCTGCCGCTTTTCGTTCCGCTTAGAACCGCGGTACCGCTCGCCAACTGCCTTAATTAATCCCATCGTGTTCTCATGCTGAGCCGCCTCGTCATCCGTCGTCCCGCCAGACGTTGCCAGGTAGCAAAACACTTGAGGCAACGGGACTAGCTCGGTAATAAAAATCTGAGTCAATGTGCCGGACTGAATGATTATCGCTGCTCAGTGCAGCTGTTGCCACAGTAGACGAGTGGAAATGGAAGTTTGAATTTTCAGTTGCCGCCCGCCGAGAGAATAGCCTATACTGCAATTGCCGCTGAAAACAGCAGCGGTCGGGTGTGACAACCTGGTAAACGAGGCGCACAAAAGCCGCGCCACTTCATGTCGCGGCTTTCTTGTGCGTAACGTCTGGCACGTCTATGGCGGGCCGGGCGGGGCCAGCTTCGGCTGGGCCGGTTCCTTGTTTCCGGTTTGTCACCCTCGTTCGGTCCGCCACCCCTCCGTGACAAGAGGGCGCGGGTATAAACCGCAAACAAGGAGCCAGACATGAATATCCCAATATTCGCTTCTTTGCGTTCACCTGCCAGAATATCGCCCGCTGCGATTTTCTTCCAAGCGACGCTTTTCCCTTCCTCTCGTCTGTGCGTGTTCTGTACACCGCCCTTCGGCAACACGGCCGCAATAGCTGCGCTCATGCGCGCTAAAGCTGATCAAAGGACACTGAATCTGCGGCTGCCATCCCCTGTGCTCGAACGCGTCACGCCGCCGTTCGAGCAACCCGCCTAGCGGCTTAAACACGTTCCTACTTTTTCGTTTCGCCTCGTGCCGATACGGCGCGAGGGGGCTTGCTGTGTCCAAAAAGGAGACCCACATGGCAGTTATCAGTCATGGCCAGCTTGATACTTCGTTCGATTTGCCTCGCGTGCCAGTAGTGCGCTGCGAATACCTGCGCACACTGTGGGAGGCGGACATCAACGCGCAAATATTTATTGATATCGTGCACTGCCTCGGCTACGTGCTGAGCGCTCAATGGGACGGTGAGGCTGGCATGCCGGTGCTCGCGCGTCGGCGCCCCTTAACACACAGCGCGCCTGCCCGTGATCGTGGCCAAACCGAACAGAGCTGGGTGACGTACGTGCAAAACTAGTGACCTCAATGCGCCAGACGGCGCGATCAGCGCCGTCTGGCGGCAAACGGGAACAGTACGTGACATGTTCATCCCAAAACTACTATAAGGATAATATTATGAAGTCCTATGTTAGCGCTATTATGGTTTTCTCTTATCTTTTCTCTATCGGCATCAGTATCGCCGTTGGTTGGCTGCTGGGCCGGTCGGACCGTCAACGGGACGGGTCACAGTTTGATTACCTCATTCTTACCATTTTGATAGGATGTCTAATTATTGTGTTATTGCTAATCATGTTATCTGGGGAATTTTCGCGCCAAGCTAGTATAAAACACAAACGCACGGTTGCCTATCCTGACGTGCTCAGTCTTGAAATCAAGGCGCAGTAAATCAAGCGACCGCCAGCGTCGACAGGCGCTGGAAATACGTTAGTGCGCGTCGGCTTTTACCATTGGGCGCTGGCCGATGCGCCACCTTATTTTAGCCATAAAGGTGCCACATAGCTCAGGTTCTAGTTTCATTGTGTGAACGAAAGTTTTTATGCAAGTTCGCTTGAATACCTCGAATAGGTTGGCGCTACTGCACTTGGTTGCGCTGCCGGGTTCGCTACATAATCAAGTTATCAAGATGAGGGGCGAGCCTACGCACAGTAGACACGACTGTGTGTGGGCAAGCGATTGACGCTTCGTCCAGCCCCGTACGCCATGGTGGACCAATCGCCAACAATCATACCCTGTCACGCTTAGCAGCAAGCATCGTCTCGATCATCGACTGTAGTTAGCCGAGCGGCGTACCGGTAACTTAGGACACGCCGTGGCTGGCCGCGACTTTTATGCCATTTCGGTGGATCAGGCGCACGCGCGTTTCGTCGTGCCGCCGGCCTTCCTTTCGGTATGCAAAAGTATGGGAGTATGGCTAGCCGCAGCGGGTACCACCGTCACCGCCTTCCTCATGCGTTTTGACCTCGGCATTGCAACGTTGCTGTGCGAGGTGTTGATCACCGGGTGCTTACTGCGTTGGTTGGAACCGGCCCTGAGCGAAAGCCGATTCAGCATCAGCGCAGCAGGTATCGTTTGGTATGGGCTGGAATCGGAGCCAACCCATATCGCGATGCACCGGATTGATCGCGTCTGTTTGGTCTCGCCGGACGGGCGCTGCGTTGTGCTGCTGTCGCAGCGCGCGGCATCCAGTGCGCCGCAGGCCTCGCCGTGGCGGCTTGCTGACCGTAGGCACTTGGCAAAGTGGCACATCGCGGTCGAGACCGACGGGCGCTATTATGCTATCGCGCAGGGACTTTCCCGTCATACCGCAATCTGCCTCGCGCGGGTGGTGCGACGGACATTGCGTGGTATGGAATTTGATATTCGGTGCGTGGCAAGCTGCCTTCAGGCCGGAGAAGGAAAGCGTGGCGGTTGGGGTGGCTCGATGCCGCCCACCGACTTCCCCCGACGCTAGCCCTTGGGACTCGCGCCCTTTGCTGTCGCCCTGCGTTTCGACATCGAAGCATGTCGCTGCGCGGCGCTGCCGCTTACTGCGCAAGAAAGCGCTCGCCGCGCGGTGTTCTGCCTCGCGCGTGAGCGTTTTGCTGCCGACACCTACTGCTCCCTGGTTCGCCATCCATTTCCCGCGACTGTAGCTCGGGCCCGCGCCGCACCAAGCCGCGTGGGGCCGCGTCAGTTGCTGCGCTCAATCCAGCATCACCCCACGTTTGATCCTTGACGCGGCGCCAGTCCTCACTCCTTTCGTCGCGGGACGATGAATTCAAGGGAACGGCGGCAGCCGCGAAGCGCAGCCCACCAACTCGGCAGAACACTTAACGCCGGGACTCCAAATCTAGGAACTCGGTCAGTTTAGGAAACGTAAGGAAACTATGAATTCGACTAAAGCGAAAACGAAGGCGATGGAAAAGGTTAAGCGGCTGGTATGCGGTGCGGGAGGCTAACACTATGATCACCTTGAACGCCATGCTGGTTCTTGATGTCGAGCCAGACCAAGCCGCCAACGCAGCCACGAGATCTTGCGTGAGCAGCAGGCACACTTTTGTCCGACATCGTGTTTAATCGACTATGCTATCGGCAAACACACAGGGTTAATCGGCTGTGATCCTGAGATGTAGGAGGGCGACGCTTTTGCCTATCTGAACGGGAAGGCATACGCGATGAATACGATGCGACCGACAGTGCAGCAGGGCGAAGCAGTTCTCGTTGCCGGTGAAACAGCTGCCGGTGTGTCGTTGTTAGCCCCGTTCGCGCTCCTGTACTGCTCTGGCTATCTTGTTAGGGCGACATTTGCTGCGCCCGTCCTATCTCGTAAAATTGCATGGTGAACCTCCCGGCCGCTCACTGGGGCAGCGCATGTATGTAAAGTATATTTTACACAAGAGATTTTCAAGGCCCTTATAGCCGCCCCTCTTGATGCGTACGGTGTCATGGGGAGTGAGCGGCTTTTTTCCCGTTACGTTAACGATCCACTTTGTTAATATATACCGTGGCGCAAGCGAAGAAAAAGATTGAACCGTCATGCGGTCGCGAGTGGACACCGAAAGGTGAAGGGTTCGATGGCACCGTCGGCTGACCATTTCCCTCAACCCTTCGACGCGCAAGGACAAAGGGAATGCGCACCGAAGAGCGGGTCGAGAAGCCAGCGTCTATCGTCGCGACACAGGACCGCCGTGAGGGCGCCACGCGCGGGCGATGGTAAAGTAGGTGGACTTCATGATCCATGCTCGCCATGAAACGTTCATCGACGATGATGCCGCACGACGCGCTCTTCAAGCAGTTCCTCACGCATCCGGACACCGCGCGGGATTTTTTAAGCCTGCATTTGCCCACGCAGTGGTTGGCGCAGTGCGACCTGGACACGTTGCGTCTGGAGTCGGGCAGCTTTGTGGAAGAAGATCTACGTGCCTACTATTCGGACGTGCTGTGGTCGCTGCAGACCCGGCAGGGCGATGGCTATGTCTATGCGCTGATCGAGCATCAAAGTCGGCCGGAGCGTCATATGGCGTTTCGGCTAATGCGTTACGCGATAGCCGCCATGCAGCGCCATTTAGAGGCCGGACATGACCAGTTACCGCTGGTGATTCCGATGCTGTTTTATCACGGGCAGGTCAGTCCGTATCCGTACTCAATGCGGTGGTTGGACAGCTTCGAGGCGCCTGAGTTGGCGTCGCAGCTGTATGCGGGAGGCTTTCCATTGGTGGATGTCACGGTGATTCCGGATGATGAAATCATCACGCATCGACGCATGGCGATGCTGGAATTGCTGCAAAAGCATATCCGGCAACGCGATTTGGCGACCCTGGTAGAGCAACTGGCAAGCCTGTTGCTCGCAGGGTACACTACGCACGAGCAATTGGTGTCGCTGATGCATTATATGCTGCAGTGGGGCGACACGACGGATCCGGAGCGATTTATCCGAGAATTGGCGCTCCGTTCCCCGCAACACGAGGAGGTTTTGATGACGATTGCACAGAAGCTCGAGCAAAAAGGCCTGGAACGCGGCCGTATGCTAGGGCGCGAAGAAGGACGCGAAGAAGGACGCGAAGAAGGGCGCGAAGAAGGGCACAAGGAAGCCGCGTTAAAGATTGCGCGTACGCTGCTGGCAAGCGGCTTGGAGCGCGAGACGGTCAAGCGTATGACGGGCTTGTCCGAAGCCGATATGAAGCAGATCTGTCACTAATAAGTCAATACAGGGCTTAGCAGCATAGGGTTTGTTTGGCTTGATTGACCACACAAGCGTGCGCTTGGCTGCGGTGACGTACAGAACATCCTATGGAAGGCCCGAACTTGGCCTGGCCAGAGCCAGGCCGGGTCTCGTTAGCTGTCGTCTGGTTGCCCACGGTCAAATCCAGATAGCCGATTTTTCTCGCGCCCACTTCTGCCATGCCTTTTTGAGACGCTCGGCGGTGATCAGCGCCACGCCGAGCACCGCGCTGACCGCGCATGCGTCGAGTCATCTACACGACGGATGACAAGCCTGAAGGTCGATATTTCTTTGACTTCGTGAGGTTTGCCTTGGCGGCCATTGCGTTGAGGCGGGTTTATGGCCGGGTCGTGTCTGTTTCTAGCGGCAGAACAGGCGCTGATACGCTCGCTCGGCCATCGCCTGCGCCTGGTCACGCACGTTCTTCAGGTTGTAGGCCGCTGCGCGGCCTTTCGGAGCGCCGCGGCGTGCAGGCATGCCGGCCTGCAGTTCGAGTGAGCGCATCTTGCGCGCGGTGAGCGCCGGCCGGTCCCACGCAAAAGTCTTATGACGTGTGAGGACGTACCACACCATAACGGCAATCTTGCGGGCTGTCGCGACGGCGGTAATCTGCTGACCCCGCCGGTCGCGGATACGCAGGAAGAATGCGCGCAGCGGTCCGGCCGACTGAGCCGCCGACCACGCGGCTTCAACGAGCATCGCACGCGCATACCAATGCCATCGAGAGCATACACAGGCAACTGCGCAAGATTGTGAGAACCGCGGCCACTTCCCGAGCGACGAAGCGGCCAGCAAACTGCTGTATCTGGCCTTGCGCAACATCGAAAAGGATTGGAAGATGCCGCCTATCACTTGACGGCAGGCACTCAATCAGTTCGCCATTGTGGTCGGCGACCGGTTCGCGAACGCCATAAACTGAGATCTTTTAACCGACCTCGGCGCACAAGATTCCTAATACTTCCGTTTTCCAAGGTGTGTTCAGGCTATGACCTGAACAATTTCCAAATCGTAGCCGACCATCCAGTCGTTCGAAAAGGGTTCAAGACGCGAGTTTCATTCCTACAAAGTCCTCAACGTCCTGCGTGACGACCGTTAGAACGCGCACGGGATTGGCGCCGTCAACCACATTCGGCATCGCTATGAGCACTTCCGCAAAGATCTTGCGTTGCGCTCTGCGCAATGCCTTCGCGAGCATCTCGCGATTTTCTGCTTCGGCGTTTCGACCGTACGCGGCCGCACGCTCTTTCTGACTCTGGACGAGTGCGTCATGCAAATCCCTTACCACAAGATTTGCCATCCCCCGTAATGCACAACACTCTGTCTGCGTTACGAGAAAGTATGGCTGCGGCGCATCCAAAACGCAAACTGAGGGGGTGCACCATCGGGGTTCACCGGAAAAACCAGCAGAGCGCTCAATTTTTCTATAGGCGTCTCCCTCCGCTGCGCTGCGGGCCGGGCTGTCGCGCTGCGCGTCGAGCCTCGCGCAGCGAGTCTCGTCCCTTCGGGCTTCCATCCCTGACGCCTCCGCGCCGTGCTGGCGCTGCGCGCTGCGCTTGCTCGGCCTGCCGGCCGCATCGTGCGTCTTTCGCATGCGAAAGACGAAACTGACGCAGGTCGGTATTTCTGGCGCGCGTGTTACGTTTCTGCCCGTGGGTGGGCATGTCATGCAATGACCTTTCAACCCGGAGCCCACGGTCGCCCTCCGCGATCCTGACGGATCGAAGCCAGTAACCGTGCGCGCCCAAGGTCGCACAATTACTGGCTTCTTCAAGCGCTTTCGCGGCATATCCTCGGCCGCGCTGCGGCCTGCGGTATTCCACGTCGCTTGCCCGTCATGCTGCGGCGGGCGCGCGTTTGCTCCGGGCAGTACGAAACGCGAGCTACGCCTCTGCGGCTGCCCCTTTTTCGAACGAAGGAGCAGACCGTGAGCTATCTTTACCACGGCGATTGCCTTGTCGCCATGCCCAAACTCGCCTCTGAGTCGGTTGATTGCGTTGTCACTGATCCGCCATATCTCGTTAACTACCGCGATCGCAGCGGGCGCACGATCGCCAATGACAGCAACGACGAATGGCTTGCGCCAGCATTTGCAGAAATGTTTCGAGTACTGAAGCGCGATGCGGTTTGTATCAGTTTCTACAGCTGGAACAAGGCAGATCGATTTTTTCTCGCGTGGAAAGCAGCGGGATTCCGAATCGCCGGGCACCTTGTTTTCGCCAAGTCCTATTCGTCTAAGGCCGGACTGGTCAGATACCAGCATGAATCGGCCTATGTGCTCGCGAAGGGACGGCCGCCCGTGCCGGCGCAGCCGATCGCGGATGTTGTGCCGTTCCCGTACAGCGGGAATCGACATCATCCGACCGAGAAACCCGTATCGAGTCTGCGCACGTTGATCCAGGCTTTCACGAATCCAGGCGATACGGTTCTCGATCCGTTCGCTGGATCGGGCTCGACGTGCGTGGCTGCGCGCGAGCTGGGTCGGCGCTATATCGGGATCGAGCTGGACGCGCGCTATTTCGCCGCAGCAAAAGCACGGTTGCTCGCATTCAAGCAGGTGGCAGCCTAATCGGCAGGGGAATGCGTCAGTCGAAGGCCGGCACCGGCGGTGCCGGCGCGAGGGAATGCGTAGCGCGATCGAGAAAGCCGCGTGTGCATTCGGGACGTTCAGCGCACCAGGCGCTTCGCGCTGCGCCGCAAGCGGCGAGCTGGCTTGTTGCGGCTTCGCCGCAAATGGGCGCTCGCCGCGCGGCGTGCCGGTGCTGCCTGACGTTTCCGCATTCCGCCAGTCCCCTGAGTTCGTCGTCCCAAACGCGACCGTAGCCCATCGCTGGGCACGGTCAAGGCCGAGCCCTTCGGGTGCGCTTCGCGCAACCTTGACCGTGCCCAGCGATGGACTCCTTATGTCGCGGGACGACGAACTCAGGGGACTGGCGGCAGCAGTTCTGCCGAAAGCGCAGGCAGCACCGGCACAACCCCTACGTGGGGACTCGGAATCTAGGGTCCCGGTCAGCCTGAAACTCTTGAACCAAACGAGGTGTACATGAAACCGAGCCTTCTTCGCCGTAACGCAGCTTTTTTTCTGGGTTGCGACTTGAACGCGGATATCCGCGTGTTGTATCGCCGGCGTCGCGTGGAGGATGACGTGCGTGCTGTGCGTCTTGAAATCCTGATCGATGGTCAGCTAAAGCGCATAACGCTGTATCGCCACGCGCGCGGCACTTGGTCCCCGATGCCCCTGTAAGGAGATCCGCAAATGACAATTTACTCAAATGCACTCGACGCACGCGTCCAATGGGCGTTGCACCGGATAAGCGTAGTCGCAGGTGACGAGAAGGCAGCTCAAGCTCAGTTGTTCTTGGCGCTCAACTATGCTGAGCGCAGCGCAGAGGTGGCAGCCAGGAAGGACGAGGATGTGCAATGTCCGGCACTTCTCGCAGACGTGCCGCAGCTTCGCGCCGCGTTTATGGGGGCCGTCGAGTCGGTGCGCGATCAGCGGCAAAAGCGGCGCACGCGTGAGGGCATCGAGGCCGAGATTGAAGCTATAGATAGGCAAGTAAGCCGAAGCTGTGGACTGTCGTATGAGTTGTTTGTGATGCGGTTTTCAGCGGAAGTGGACTACTTTCTCGAGACCGTGGAAGCACCCTATCAAGCACTTGCCCTTGAGGTTGCAGCAACCATGGGTTATGCGACACCGGCGGAGCGCGAGGAGATGCAAAACGAGATCGAGGAATCCGGTGGCTGCCCTTTAACCGGAATCGATCCCGACTGCTGTCCGTGCGGTAGACACCCGTAACGAAGCGCAGGCGCGGCTGCGCCCAGAGTCGCGCCTGCGGATATTTGCGCATACGAACAAGCTCGCCTCGGCAAGCGTGACGCCTGTTTCGCGTGTCTTTCGCTTGCGAAAGACGCAACCGGGGCGTTGGCGGTGCGCCAGTCGCACGCGCTCCGCTGCGTGGTGTGCTTGAGTGCCGCGCAAGTTGGAGTGACGGCGAGCCTGCTGTTTAATCCCAGGCAAGCTGATTGACGCCCTGCTCACGAATGCAGCCGACGATATGCCATCTAGCCGGGCATGGCAAGAATTCACTCGTGCAGCTCGGAAAAATGGCAATTCATGCTGTCAGAAGTGCAGACCGTGTCAGCTGTCACTGAGGATGTGGGTACAGAGAAGGCCGCGCCGCTTGTTGCAATGAAGAAAGATATAGCGGCTATCGTCGTTGAGCATGCGCTAAATGCGTGGATGTCGGAGCCGATGTGGCTACGCCGCGTTGAATACTTTCCTTGAACACTCGTATCCCATGGGATACAATCTGATATGAGAATTGAGCAGACTGCCGAATTTGCCAAGTGGATGCGTGACTTGCGTGATCCCATCGCTCGCGCACAGATCGCCAAGCGGATTCAGCGGCTGGCGCGTGAACAGTTTGGCGATGTGAAACCGGTTGGCTCTTGCGTCAGCGAAATGCGCGTGCATACTGGGCCTGGCTATCGCGTCTACTTTACCCAATGCGGTTCAGCGCTCATCATACTGTTATGCGGTGGCGACAAATCAACGCAACAACGGGACATTAAGCGAGCCTTGATGCTTGCTGCTGAATTGAGAGATTAGCATGGGAATCAAGACGACACCTTTCGATGCGGCTGACTATCTTGACGTGCCCGAGGCGCAAGCTGAATATCTTCGCGTCTCGTTCGAAACGGGCGACGCGGCCGACATTCAGGAAGCCATCGGTACTGTCGCGCGTGCGCGCGGCATGACGCAAATTGCGCGCGCGGCGGGGGTCGGCCGTGAGAGCTTGTACAAGGCGCTAGATGAGCACGGCAATCCGGAATTCGCGACTATTCTAAGTGTCGTGCGTGCGCTTGGGCTGAAACTCACTGTCACCCCTACCTACGATCATGCTTGATACCGATTCGATATCTTTCTAGCTTGCACGCACGCAAAGGGATCGGCACAACGCACGCGTGGACTCGTGCATGATGCGGCTAAATCGCATAAGCGCGATCTAGACTAACTTAGCTGTAGCCGCCAAACACCTCATCGGCGCGATCATGTCGCGTGCCCGGATTTATCGGCTCTTGCAATTTTTGTATTGCGGCCGATGACTATGAGGCCCGTGGATCTGCGCAAAAACACATTGTGCGCTAATCTCGTCTGCTTGCTCTCCAACTGAGCCGTCTAAAGAGGCTATACCGGCTCTGCCGGCTGCGCAGAATGGACGACCAAAAGCGTTTTGATCTGCGGTAGCGCTTTTTCCCATTGCTCCGCAGGAACTACATCAAGCCGTTCCGCCTTAATAAGTTCCAACACCGCCTTTTGATTCCGTTCTCGTTGGCGTTTCTCCTGCTGCTTCTTGCGCTCTTGCAGCTGCTGTAGCTTATAGGCTGCCCGCTGGATTTCTTCGTCTAGTGTGCGAACCTTACGGCCTGGCTTTGTGGTGGCGTTTTGTTGAGTCATGCTTTACCTTGGTCAATGCGATTTCCCAGGGAAAATCTGCTGGTTCAGATTTCTGACGTCTTGTGCTCCACGCTCGTTATGTTATCAAATGACGGATACCATCCACTAGAGCCTTGAGGTAGGAATAGCACGGACCGATCAGCGTGCAGGGCAAGCCCCGCGCCCCGGCAGAGGCGTCACACACCACGCAACTTTGTTGCTAGTGCCGGACTCGTCACAATAACAGGGATTTTAGCGTGGCGACACCGAAGATGTGACGAGGCGACACCGAAGACTGTGAAAATACTCCAAACCTTTAAGGAGAAAGAATAAATGCCACGGCAAAAAGGATCAGGCAAGGGACCTACAACACGCTTCAACATCCGCTTGGATGAGCACACTGGCGCATACTATCGGTCCAAGGCAAACGAGCACGGAGTGAGTGTTTCCGAGTATCTAAGGCAGATGCTAGTACAAGGCGTGATTGCGGAAAATGTCAGTGAAATTGAGCAGCGACTCAAGCAGGCTGTCGCGCAAATTAACACGGCATCTATGGGTGGGATGGGTTGCACGAGTGACGACGAAATGCTGCTTTCCGTCTTCACTTGCGAGGCGTTGCTGACGGCGATTGTTGAGGCGCGTGATCCGCAAGAGCTATACAGTGCACAAGACGCTGCGCGGGCGAAGCTAAAGCGAATAAAGGGAGAGTGGCATGGTCAAACGTGACGCGAAGCGCAGCGCGAGTAGCTTTTCGCGCGGCGCAGAACTATGGATGCATCAGGCCAGAATGTTTGTTGTGGCGATCTGGACCGTTGCGCTCGTTTCCATGATCGTTGCTCTAGCCGTGGCGGTGGGCTACTTCTGGACCGCCACCCCTCCTAATGAGCGGTACGGGTTGGAGCGCAATATCCTAGCCCACATCCGTGACGCCTTGTACATGACGGCGGGGAAGATGGAGCTGCACGTCAACGGCGAATTGCGCAAGCTGGAAGTCGCGGACGTGGCGCTCTTGACCGACGAGATAGCTGACAACGCATGGCGCAAGCTGCGCAACGGTGGAGTGATCGGCTTGCTGTCCGGCATTGGCATGATCTTTCTTATCAGTTTGTACTGGTGGGGATACGGGCGCTCAAAGATGCAGGATGTGAAGCTTCGCGGTGCCGAGCTGGTGACGGGCCGGGAACTGAAAAAAATTGTTGAATTGCGTAACGAGGCTAGCCCGTACATGCTAGCTGGCGTGCCGATGCGCAAGGGCTCAGAGAATCTGCATACGCTGATTGCGGGCACGCAGGGTACGGGTAAGTCACAGCAGTTTTTTGCGCTGATGAAACAGGTCCGCGCGCGCGGGAAGCGCATGATTGTGTATGATCCAACCGGTGAATTCACCCAGGCGTTTTATCGGGAGGGCAAGGATGTACTGATGAACCCGCTCGATGCGAGGAGCCCGAACTGGAACGTTTGGCACGAAATCAAGAAAGACTACCATTTCGATAATCTAGCGAACGGCCTGATTCCCGATCCGGCCGAAGTAGACCCATTTTGGTCCCTGGCGGGCCGGATGGTGCTAAAGGATGTGTATCGCGTCTTGGGCAGAGAGGGCCGGCGCACGAACCGCGATCTGTACAACGCCATCGCCAAGAGCAACTTAGATGCGATGCATGCGCTGCTGCAAGGCACTGCCGGTGCCACCTACGTTGATCCGAAGACCGAGCGCACCGGCATGTCGCTCAAGATGACCGTGCAGAATCAGCTCGAGTCTTTTCGCTTCTTGCACGATAGCGGCGAGCCGTTCTCCATCCGTAATTGGGTGCATGAGGAGGGTGATTCATGGATGTTTATCACGGCACGTGAGTCGATGCGCGAAGCGCTGGCACCGCTGCTATCGCTGTGGATCGACACGGCAATCAAGGCGGTACTTGACCTCGAAGCGGTGCATCGTGAACGGCTTTGGTTCTGCATTGACGAGTTGCCGACTCTACAAAAGCTTGACATCCTCAAGCTCGCGCTCACCAACACCCGCAAGTACGGGCTGTGCATGGTGCTCGGCGTTCAAGACTTCTCTCAACTCTACAAAATCTATGGCATGCACCTGGCCAGTACAATCATTTCCGGCTGTCAAACCAAGCTGCTGCTGCGTGTGACAGACGGCGAGGCGGCCGAGCTACTGGCAAAATTGATGGGGCAATACGAGGTAGACGAGAAGGAAGAAACTCTGAGCTATGGCCTGAATTCGCATCGTGACGGCGTAAGCGTTTTCGCGCGCCGGAACATCCGCGACCTCGTGCTTACCTCGGAAATCCTAAAACTACCCGATATGACCGGCTACTTGACCATTCCCGGCGATTTTCCGATTGCTAAGGTGAGCTACGACTACGTGCCAACGCCAAAAATCGCCAGTGGCTTTATTGAGCGTACGGGGCTAGCCGTCGACTTCAAGCCGAAATATGCGCTATCCGCCGTGGCTAATACATTGGCTGAAGATCCAGCAGATAAACAACCGGGTACTGAGCAGGCAGCGAAGGCCGATGCCGAGAAAAGGCCGGCCGTCGATCTGCTGGACGAGGACGATGTGGATGGTCCGACTGCCACAGTGACGGGGGTGAAGCGCAACGCCAACGGCGAAACCATTGACCCGGAAACGGGCAAAGCGCGCCCGCGTTCGCATGTGAAAGACGATGCCGCGGCAACCGATAAACCGGGCGGAAAGCACGGAAAACCGCTTGCCGACGCCTTGTAAAGAGGTCGTGAGTGGCACTGGACGGCCAACCGTGAAGGTGACCTGTGCGCAGATGACGGCGCTGCTCGCTCAATATGACTGAGCGCTGGCGAAATAGTGGCGTACTATGTCGGGCGCCAACGTGCCGATCTGACAGACTAAACGTGGCAAGGATGCGCAGTTGGATGGACGTGCTATTTGCCTTTCTTGCGAGCTTTCAGCGTTCTGGCACCGAAAGGGGGCAGGGGATGATAAGTATGCACAATGTAGGCAGCGCTGGGCAAGCGTTGCACTACTTCTCCAAGGACAATTACTACACTCAGGGCGAAGGGTTGGAGTACTCTGAGTGGTTTGGCAAGGGGGCAGCGCAGCTTGAGCTGTTCGAGCAGATCGACCGGCAAGCGTTTTTTAACATCCTTTCTGGAGAAGTTGAGGGTCGTGAACTGGGCAAGTGGGTAAAAAACGGGGAAACTGGCGAGAAGGAGCGCGAGCACCGGCCAGGCACTGACGTGACATTCTCCGCACCCAAAAGCGTGTCTTTGCTGGCTGAGGTGCATGGCAATTGCCAGGTGCGCGAGGCGCACGAAGCGGCCGTCAAGCAGGCGCTTAGTTACGTAGAGTCGAACCTCGCGCAGACGCGGCAGACCGAGGGCGGTAAGACGCAGGTGGTGCAGACAGGCAATCTAACAGTGGCTATGTTCCGCCACAACACAAGCCGCAATCTGGACCCTCAAACCCACACACATGCCGTCATTGTGAACGCCACCCGCCGCGATGACGGGCAATGGCGCTCGCTAACCAACGACGACATTTATAAAGCGCAGCGCGTGGTCGGTGCAATCTACACGTCGGAGTTGGCCGATCGCCTGCAGGCGCTGGGCTACGATCTGCGGCGCACGGACGAGAAAGGCAACTTTGAGATTGCCGGCATTACCAGAGAGCAGATCGAGCACTTTAGTCAGCGCCGGGCGGAAATTGAGGCCTCTCTAAAAGCCAAGGGCGTGGACATTGACGATGCGACGGCTCAGCAAAAGGAGGACGCTACCCTAAAAACGCGGGCCCGTAAGGTGGACGTGGACCATGCCCAACTCATTGCTGACTGGAAGGATCGAGCCAAGGAGATCGGCATCGACTTCGATGCTATCCAGGCCAAGGCTGACGCCCAGCGTGCCCAGGGCGGCGTTGTGCGAGAAGACAAACTGACTGGCCGACAGGCAATGGAGTTTGCTGCGGCCCACCTGATCGAACGTGAAATCGTGGTGACCAAATATGACCTCATGGCGGTCGCCATCGAACACGGTGTTGGCCGTGTCTGCATATCCGAGGTGCAAATGGCCTTCGATAGGCTAGAGTGCGACGGCGACTTGGTGAAGCTGCCAGACGGACAGTACACCACTAAAAAGATGTTGGGCAGCGAAATGTGGACGCTGGACCAGGTGCGGGCTCACACGGGCCAAGTGCCGAAAATGATTGACTCGGCGGCCGTAGCCGCCCGAATCCAATTGGCAGAGAAGAGACAGGGTTTTCAGTACACAGCCGGGCAAAAAGAGGCTATTTGCAAGGTGCTGACCAGCGAGGACCGCTATGTGGCGGTGCAAGGCTTGGCTGGCACCGGCAAAACCACAATGCTCAAATCACTGCGGGAAATGGCCCAGGAGCAGGGCTACACCGTTCGAGGCATGGCGCCGACCGGGATGGCTAGCAAGGTACTGGCTCGCGAAACCGGCATTGCTACTGATACTGTTTCGATGTTCCAGATTAAGGAGCGTCAGCTGCAGAAGGACATTGAGTTCGCCAAGCAGTACGCGCCTGACTTCGAGCGCAAGACCGAGGTCTGGATTGTGGACGAGTCATCACTGCTGTCGCAGCGTCAGAAGGCCCGACTTGACTACATGGCCGAGAAGGCTGGTGCCAAGGTCTTGTACCTGGGCGACACGCTGCAACTGCAGGGTGTGGAGGCCGGCAAGCCGTTCGAGTTGGCCCAACGTAATGGTATGGACACAGCCTACATGACCGAAATTAGCCGCCAGAAGACACGCGAGTTGCAGCGAGCTGTGGATATTATTGTTGGTCGTGATGTTTTGCAGGACGGGCAGCAGCTGACTCAGGTAGAGCTGGCCAACAACCGCAGGGCATTTGCCTACATGGATAAGGCGGGCATGGTCCGCGAGGTTAAGGGGGGATCCGGAGCAGTGATTGATGCTGTGGTGCAAGATGTGCTCCAGATGGGGAAGGCGGAGCGTGAGCGCACCATCGTCATCACCGCGTACAACAAAGACCGCGTAGCGATCAATAACGGGGTGCGCGAGGGCCTGAAGGCGATCGGTGAGCTGGACCGCAACGACGATACGCGAGAGATTCTGGTGTCAAAGGGCTGGACGCGTGCGATGCAAAGGGAGGCCCAATACTACAGCCAGGGCGACGTGGTGCGGTTTGGCCGCGACTACCAGCAGATCGACGCCCGCAAGGGTGAGTACATGCGCGTGACGTCTGTTGATGCGCCGGTCGGGACGGTTGTGTTGCAGAAGGAGGATGGTTCGACCATCGCTTGGCAGCCTAAGAAGCACAATAAGATTGAAGTCTACGAGACTGACAGGCGTGGCTTGACCAGGGGCGATCTGATCCGCCTGACTCGAAACGAAGGCGAGTTCAAAAACGGCGAGGTAGCCAGGGTAGTAGCCATTGCCGGCGACCGCGCAACCCTGATGTTGCGCCAGGGCAAACAGGTGTCACTGCATGAGGTTGACCTTTCCAGGAACAAACATTGGGATCATGCTTACGCATCAACGGTCCACGGATCCCAGGGTGCCACTCAGTATCGGGCAATCTTCCATATTCGGGCGCCTGAAACGGGTAATGAGCGCAAGCAACAACGCCTCATGGAGCGCATGGCAAAGGTGTTTGGTGACCGCAGCTTTTACGTTGGTACGACCCGTGCGAGCCATGAGCTTCGCATCTACACTAACGACAAGGGCCTTGCAGCGCGAGCCTTGGCCGCCAAGCAGGATAAGACAAGTGCTGTGGAAGTCATCCAGCGGTACGAAAAAGGCACCGGCATTACGGCCGGCAGAGGATCGGTGTCGCCACAATTAAACCGTGACTATCAAAGGTAATCCCGTTAAAATTCCAACTTTTGCGGGCGGAAGCTTACAGCCTGCGCGTGCCAATATAGGTAAGCTAGCCTGCACTTTGCAACAACAAACCTTGATACATATACAAAAGCTACGCCATGACTGAATCGACAGACGCCGGAAAACCGGCCGAGGGACGAAGCGTCGTCGGGTACGAATCTACAGTGACAAAAGGACGGTATTTTTTTGCATAAAGCCCGAGTTGCGCCAGCGCATCATAGATCTATGTGACGAGTTGGAGACGCTTGCCAATATATAGGTAATTAAATTGATTGAGGCTGATCCAAAGAAACGCCGCAAATCATGTCAATATGGCACTCATTTTTTGACTCCTTCGATATCTTTACGTTCGTTTGTCTAAGGAAAGGTAGGGTGTATAGCACTTGCCATAGGCTATGGTGTTAAGCGCTTTGATTACGTTTTTATCCGCAGCATGTTGACCGCTTTGTCGGCATGAAGAAGGCAAAGATTGTGGTTGCCTCGACTAAGGCTAAAGAATCGAGTCAAACCAAGTTTTAGCGTCCTGCTGGTCGTCTTTGCGGTCAGCATTTTTGTAGTCAAGGGAAACTTGGCTGTTAGATATATGCTATGTGTATAAGTTGGGCTGTTGATTGGCTTTGTCCTTCATTGCCCGAGCGAACATGAACTCCAGCGTGGCCGCTGGCCTAATGCTGCTCTTCTTCCTCTTCGTCTTGTATCTGACTGCGCGGTACGGTATGAAGCGCATCGACGTGTCACACGAGGAAATCCGGCGTGTCCTGGCTGAATCGAACCGACGCATAGATGAGGAACGGCGCAATCTTGCGCGGCGGCTGCACGATGAAGTCAACCCTCAACTACTCATCAGCAAGCACGCCCTAGAGCAGCTAGAACCACTGGTTAAGGGCAATGAGAAGGCGTCGGTACTGCTGGCTCGTGCGCTTGAAATGGTGTCCGACGCCTATACACAAACACGCGACATCATCAAGAACACTCGCATTGAGGTTATCGACTCCATCGGTTTTACGGCCGCCTTAGAGTCTCTCGTCGTTTACTACACGTCATTTTTTAATGAAACCGCGATCACTTTGAACCACAATCTGCCCAAGCGTCCAGAGCTGCCGGAGGCTATGGCCGTGAGTGCCTACAAGATCATCCGAGAAGCCCTGCTGAATGCGATGAAGCACGCCAATGCCTCCCGAGTGCACGTTTCGGTACAGTACAACAAAGCATTCAACCAGTACAAAGTCGAAGTCGCCGACGATGGGATGGGTATGAACGCGTCTGCGAAAAATATTGAGAGTGCCGGCATCGGGCTGATCGACATGCGTGAGCGCGCACGTGCGCTGGGGGGCTGTTTGAAAATCCAGGTCACCGATTCAGCCAATGCGCAGCGACCCGGCACCCGTATCAGCTTTTCATTTTCAGGGCAGTCGTCGTGATGCCGTAGCGGATGGCCAACTTGGTAATGTCAGCTTGGCTTTCCACACCTAGCTTGCTTTTTACGCTTTTCAGCAGCGCGCTCACTGTTTTGGTGGATAGATCTATTTGCGCTGATATGTCGGATAGGGCGGCGCCGTCAGCGGCCAGAGCAAACGTGCGCATTTCCTTCTCGTCCAGCAGCTTATTGGGATCGCGCTCTTTCACTGCTGACCAAGCCAAGAGTTGGGCAATCTTCGGCGAAAAATATTCTTTTCCCGCGGCCACTGTCCGAATCGCCTCGTTGAGTATTTCGGTACTTTCGTCCTTCCGCACAAAAGCCAACACACCAAGCTTATAGGATTTTTCGATGATGTACTGATCATCAAACTGCGAAAAAATGATGATCCTGGCCGACGGCTCGCGGGCCAGTAGCTCCTCGCAGACGTCCAGCCCGTTTCTTCCGGCATTCTTTCCGCTGAACCGAAGGTCAATCACCAGCACGTCCGGTTTGACCTTCAGATAGCGGTCAACCACGCCGTCTAGATCGTAGGCCACCTCGACTACGCTGACGCCGTAGTCCTTCAGTACGTCACGGAAGCCGGCCACCAGTAGCTGATGATCGTCCACTAAAAATACGTTGATTCCCAAGTCGTCACCCATTGTTCATGTGATCAGGTCGATCCCGAGGGTCAAGCGCTGGTGCTGCCGACACTGCGTCATGTGGTCAGTACGCAGTACATCGGTGAGGGTTCAACGCTTGAACCCGTGTCCTACTCGCGAATTTTGACAGAAATGTGGCGGCGACTTCATCGCGACACACGTTCCGCCCAACGCAACGCGGTGATATGGATTTGAAGAAGTAGTAAATTTTCCGAAACAATCATTATATTTTTCCGACAATCGGAAGTTAAATTTCCGATACGGTCTTTCTTTTTCTTCCGTCTTATGGCAACAATGCCGCGGTGAGTGCAGTCGGGCCGCTTAGCAACTGCACAGTTTTGCCTGCCGGTCTGTGCTAAAGCGCCGTCGTCATAGTCGTTGCAGCACATAAAGTTAGATTGCTTTCATTTTGGAAGCATAAAACTGTACAAATAGCGCAATCGAAAACCCCTATATGAATTTCGTTGCACGTACTTTAGCCGTTGCTAGCCTACTGTTGGTACCAATCGCTGCGTCTGCAACGTGCTGGGAAGATGCGGGGCGGGGGTATGGTATCGACCCCTTGTTGCTCAAGGCGATCGCCTGGAAAGAGTCGCGCGGCTGGGCCGGCGCGGTCGGTCCTAAGCTGGCGGACGGCAACCGCGCCGTGGGCCTCATGCAGGTCAATACAATTCATTTGCCGACCCTGACACGGTTCGGCATCCGTCGCGAGCATCTGTTCGACGCTTGCGTGAGCCAGAAGGTGGGCGCATGGGTGCTAGCCGACTGCATCCAGCGCTTTGGCGCCACCTGGAAAGCAGTGGGTTGCTATTACGTTGGCCCCAACTCTCAGAATGTCGCTGCCCAAGTCAGATACGTACGGGACGTACAGCAATTCTACGAAGGCTACAGGCGGCAGGCACAGCAATACTCAACCACGCCGGCACAAGTTGCTAGCTACCAAGGGGATTGACGCATGGCGTTGCTAGCCAACACGTCTCGTTTTTCTCTCGTCTTCGCGTTGGCCGCCGCAGGTGTGACTGTCGCCAATGCTCAGTCTGTGAATCAGCTCAGCCCAATCGAGCGCTTGCCAGATGTCGTGCAATTTGGCGTGCCGCGCGACGCCAAGTTCGTCTTTTGTGACGGCGAGGACTGTCCCGAGCGTTCGATCAAACATCTGCACATTCCGCCACTGCCCATGCCGCAACCGCAGTCTGTCCAAATGCTAACCGAACTTTCGCGCGGAAGTCGAGCCAGTCAAGCTGGAACCTGTGAAACGCAAGCCAAAGCGCAGAAGGTCAACGTTGAAGTACGAATGCAAACCCGCCCCTACGAAGTGATCGGTTTCGCCGTCTTTGCATACTCCCAGCGCAAGGCCCCAAAGTACAGGGAATCCTACTTTTCATAGAAAGGAGTGCTTTTCAAATGACCGTAATGCAAGCAATAAGCGCGCGCGACAGCAATGCTCAGCGGTGGCTCAGAACGCTGATAGAGGTAGGCATCGTCATGGTTTTGATGACGCTTGTCTCCAGCGTCTATGCTAGCGACGGTACGGAGTTCGACGCAGCAGTGACGCAGTGGGAAAGGTGGGTCAAGGGCAACCTGGGCAGGCTGGCAGCCTTTATCGCTATCGGCGTTGGTTCAGTCATGGCCGCTGTCAGGAAGGACTGGAGTTGGTTTTTCGGTGGCGTTGTGCTGTCGATGGGGGTCGGTGTGGCCGTCGGCATCGTCAACGCCAGCTTTACGGCAATCATCTAAAGGTGCAGGGTGGCTATGTCAGAAAAAACCGATCTTTCCCACTACATCCCGAGGCGCTTGGACGATGCCCCCAAGTTCCTATTCTGGGAGTTGGACATTGCTGGCATTGGCTTAATGGGTGTCTTGGCGGGCATTGCCACGGGCTTTCCCATTCTTGGTCTGGGTCTTGGAGTTGCAACTGCGTTTTTCTACAGCAAGCTTAAGACAGGCAAGCACCCGGGCATAGCCACCCACCTCTTGTACTGGTTCACCGGGTTCCCGCAGCCCAAGGAGCTGCCGGGTAGCCATATCCGAGAACTCAACGGATAGGAACAAGTGTGCCATGTCGCCAGAAAAAGCCAACAACGAGCGAGATTGGCTGAAATCGCAAGTGCGTTTTCATCGTGCGTTGAACGTCGGCTTGCTCGCCGCCCTGTTGATGGGAGTGATCTTGCTGGGTTTCGTCGTTTTGCGCGATACCACCAAGATCGTGCCACCTGAGGTGAAGCGCCCTTACGAAATCAGCTCGAACTACGCCAACAAGGACTACCTGCTGGACATGGCCGACTATGTGCTGGCCCAGGTGCTGACCGTCACGCCAGACAACGTTGACTACAACGTCAAGACCATCCTGCGCATGGCTCACCCGGATGGCTACGGTGCGCTCAAAGCGTCGCTGGAGGCCGCGGCGCTTCGCATGAGGCATGAGCGGGTCACCACGATTTGGGTGCCGCGCAAAGAGGAGGTGAACGAGCAGGATCTGCGCGTCAAGGTCAGCGGCAGGTTGAAGACCTACATCGCCGACAAGCTTACTTCCGAGCGTGACAAAGATTACCTTGTTGAATTTAACGTAACGGTCTCGGGGCGTCTGTATGTATCCAAAATTGAAGAAATCGTTAAGCGCGATCCTTCTAAGCCTACTGGTACTTGAAGCACGTGCAACGCAGATCGTTGACAACGCCGACCGAGGCCACGTTCAGGTCAATATCTCGGCCCACGAACAGAACCGCCTGGCCATCGAGGGACGCCGCATTGCTAACGTCGTGCCTTCGGCCAAGGGCGTGCTGACGTACGAGAAAGACGAAGCGCTTGGTGCACTATATTTCGCCCTGGCCAGCGACAGCATGAACCACGGCACTGTCACGCTGTTCGTCTCCGACGAAAAGGGCATGACCTACAAGCTGATTCTGGTGCCACGCCCGGTCGCCGGAGAGGAAATCATTCTGCGGCCGCCGAGCGAGAAGGCGGCCCTTTCGAGCCGTGCGGCATCGGGCAACCGCGCGTTATCGTACCAACGCCACATCAAAGACCTGATGCTGGTGATGGCCGATGAGTCGCAGCAGGAGAGCGTGGATGTCATCACGGTGAACAAGGAGGTGCCGCTGTGGAAGGAAGGCCACCTGGTTTTGGAGGACAAGTACATTGACGATGACATGGTGGGTGAGAAATACCGCCTAACCAACGTGTCCCCTTCCGACTTGCTGTTGGTCGAACAGGAGTTGTACCGGCGTGGCGTGCGCGCAGTCGCCATCGAGCATCAGACGTTGCCACCGGGGGAATCGACAAACATCTTCATTGTGCGAGAGCGCAAAGACAATGATTGATCCGAATTCCCAAATCAAGAAGCGCCAGATGCTGCTAACCGGTAGTGCTGTGGCTGGCATCATCGTGCTGATCGGCGCTGGCATGTTCCTGTTTGACAGCGGTCCGACCCACCACCGAGAAAAGCCCAAGACCGTCTCCATCACCGCGCCCGGCACGGTGGACGACAAGGACGCTTGGCGTGCCCAGCAGGCAGCGGCCGAAAAGGCGAATTCTACTCGCATTGACGAGGTAAAGGCTCAACTCAAGACGCAGGAAGAAGCCAACAAGCGGCTCGCCCAGGCGCTGGAAGAGCTAAAGGCAGGCAAGGCGGCTGACGCCGGCGCAAGCTCACCGGCTGCCGATGCTTCCGTGCTCGACAAGCCGCTGCCTACCAGCCATACTGGCGCCGGTCAGCGCGTGTTGAACTCTCCGACCGGCAACAGTGAATCCGGCATATTGAACCAGCCGCTCAACTCTGCGCCCGAGCCGCCTAAGCGCGAATTGGAGATGATTACCTTCGGCTTGCCGGGCGGCAAGGTCGGCATGGATGGTCTGCTCGCCGGTGCGGCAGACGGGAACGCGGAAGGGGGCGGCTTCCGGAACAACGAGAAGGCTACGCGGTTCGAGACGACAAAAGGGGCCGCCGAGGCCAAGCGTGCTCCTATAAATTTCATCCCTGCTGGCTCTTTCGTTAGGGTAGCGATGCTCAACGGCGTGGATGCGCCCACTGGCGGCCAGGCGCAAAGCAACCCGTTACCGGTGGCCTTTCACGTAATTGACGTGGCTAATCTGGCCAATAAGCACAAGCTTGACATTAAGGACTGTCGGTTCATCGCCGCAGCGTGGGGCGACCTCTCCTCCGAACGGATGATGGGCCGCACCGAAACGCTGAGCTGCATTATCAACGGCGAGACGGTCGAGATGCCCGTCAAGGGCCAAGTGATCGGTGAAGACGGCAAGACTGGCGTGCGTGGCCGCCTCGTCACCAAGCAGGGCCAGCTGCTCGCTAACGCGCTCTTTGCCGGCACGCTGTCTGGCATTGGTCAGGCGATTCAGCAGTCTTCTTCCATTGTGAATTCCGGTGCTGGTGGAATGACGCAGATAGTCGACCCGGACAAGGTGGCTCAAGCCGGCCTCGGCGGTGGTTTGGGTAGCGCCTCCAACATGCTTGCACAGTACTACCTTAAGGCCGCGGACAAGCTGTTTCCTGTCATTGAAACGGACGGTGGCCGTACTGTCGAAATTCTCATCACTAAAGGTGCCGTGTACGACGGCAAGGCGCTTGCCAAGGAGGAATACCGGGGGTTGCTCAAACGCTCCAGTACCCGCAACAGGAGTTATCAAGATGACTAAGCGCGCATTGATTTTTGCGTTGGCCACCGCGCTCGCCGTTCCCGCTTTTGCCAACGAGCAAGCGCCAGCGTATATCGTAGACAAGTTCAAGGCCATGTACCCAAAAACGACTTTCAATGAAGTTCGCAAGTCAAAAGTCTTGGGCCTCTACGAAGTGGTGATGGGCGAGAACATTGCCTACACTGATGAGTCTGGCCGCTTCTTCCTCTTTGGGCATCTGTTCGACATGCAGGAGCAGGTGGACTTAACCGCTTCGCGCCAGCGCGAGGCCAAGAACACAGAGTTTCCCACGCAACACCTAGCCAACGCTATCAAGTCCGTGAAAGGCGACGGCAGCCGTGTGTTCGTCGTCTTCAGCGACCCCGATTGCCCATATTGCAAACAACTGGAAGGCGAGCTTGCGCGTCTGGATAACGTGACCATTTACACCTTCCTTTACCCATTGGAGTCCCTGCACCCGCAGGCCAAGACGAAGGCGGTTAGCGTTTGGTGCGCGACCGACCATGGCAAGGCATGGAGCGAACTCATGTTGGCCGGCAAGAAGCCAAAGCTGGTGGCGTGCAACAACCCGGTCAATGACAACCTGGTGCTTGGCTCGAAGCTCGGCGTAGTCGGTACCCCGACGTTGATTGCCGCCGATGGGCGCGTGATGCCTGGCTTTGCGCCGGCCGAAAAGCTTGACCGATGGCTAGACGACGGCAAGCCAGTGGCTCAGCAAGGAGCGGTCCAATGAAGCCTGTGGTGAAGACGAGAGCAATGGCCTTGAGCCTGGGGGCTATGCTGGCTCTGTGCGGTTGCGTCAGCATGTCTGGCCTCGATGCGAAATCTAACTTTGCGTGCAAGGTGCCAGATGGAATTTTTTGTGAGTCCATGAGCGGCATCTATGCCAATGCCCAGGCAAACGACCTGCCTGGCCAGCGCATGGACCAGCGTGCGAAAACTGATCCTTTGATTGCGCTTTCGCAGGCGAAAGGCGTGATGACCAAGCCGCTCTACAGCGGCACACCGATCCGTAGTGCGCCGCGGCTGCTGCGCGTGTGGTTTTCTCCTTGGGAGGACTCGGACGGTGATTTGCACGACCAGAGCTACGTTTACTTACAAGTCGATTCAGGCCGCTGGTTAATCGAACACAATCAGCGTCGCATCCAGGACGCCTACCGTCCGGTACGCGCGCCGGCCAGCGCCACCATGTCGCAATCGCCCGGCGCAGCGCAAGACTGCCAAGCCTGCCAGGATCAACAGTATGGCCAAGCTGCTGTCCAGGGCGGTGAAGCGGAAGAAGTAGTAATCGGTGTGCGTCAGGACCGCATGAGCGACGCCCAAGCTGCGCAATTCTTGGACGGCGTGCTAACGCCTGGCGACGTAGCGCCACAGGCCAAATAGGGCCCCTTCAGAGCATGCCGGCACGAGAAACCATTACGGAGGCCAACGAATGCAAGAAACGGCGATAGAAAAGCTAAAAGGCGCCGCAGCCAAGTTTTGGAACGAAACAGTGCTGGGAAACGCTTCTGACGTGGGCAAGCAGCCCGCGCCGGTGGAGATGGCCAACGAAATTACCAGCCTATACGGGTTGCATCGCATTCTCAAATATGACCAATACGATGAGAGCACCGGGCTGTTCTACAACGACAACTCCGTGTCCTTTTGTTTTGAGCTTATCGCGCAGACCGGCGCCGATGAGGACATGACGAATCGGTTGACGACGCTCTTTACACCGATTCCTCCACACACCGGCATACAGTGGTGCCTGTTTGGTAGCCCGATCTTAGATGAGCCGTTTCAAGCCTATCTGGACCAGCGGCATATCGCGGTGGATAACGAACGTACCCCACCGTTCTTTCAGGATCTGGCTAAGCGCCGCGTCGAATACATTTACAAGAAAGGCACTCCGCTTTGGCCGAACGACAACTATTTTGTTAAGAACATTCGCCTGCTTGTATCCATCACCAAAGCAGGTTCTCACCGAGACAGCAAGCTGGTGGAGGAAATGTACGAGTTGCGCGAGACGTTGCGCGCGTCACTGCGTACAGCGAGCCTGCCAGCTTTTCCCTTGAATGCCGATGGCCTCATTCATTTCCTGTGGCCTATCCTCAATCCCGAGTGCATGTTTGACCAGGAACCGCTGCCGGACTTGCATTACGACGATGGAAAGTCGATTAAAGACCAAGTGACCCGGTTTGGTCAGCACGCGCGTGTCAAAGCCAACGAAATCCTGTTTGGCCTGCCGCCCGAGCAAGAGAGCGATGACGATACTCGCATAGCCGTGCGCGGCTTTGGTGTATTGCAGTACCCGAAAAAGAAAGAACTGTGGGAGATGGCCAACATCATCGGCGCCTTCTTTGACGACGGTCTGCAGTACCCCTGCCCGTTTTTGGTCTGCGGCGGCGTCTTCACGCTCGACCCGAATGTGGTGGACACCAAAGCGCAGTTCAAAGCTGCCCGCACCAAACAAAACGCCAAGTCCAAGATGGCTGAGTTTCAGCCCGCGCTGCACATGCAGGCGAACGATTGGGACATTGTACTTCACCAGCTTAACAACGGTGGCAGCATGTGCGAGCTATATCACACGTTGCTGCTGTTTGCGCCCAAAAAGATAATCAACCGGGCCAGCCAGGTCGCGCTCAACATTTGGCGAAGCGAGCGCTTCACCATCTGTCCGCTGCGACTATTGCAACTGCCCGCGCTGTACGCCAGTCTGCCCATGACGTTGACCGAGCAGGTGCGCGACGACCTGCAGAAGATGCGTTTGCTCACCAACAAGACCACCGTGAATGCAGTGGATATGTCACCAGTGATTGGCGAATGGAAAGGCGCGGGTGATCCAGTAATGATGTTTTTCGGCCGGCGCGGCACGCCGACTTTCCTGGACTTCTATAGCAACCAACAGGGCAATTACAACGTCTTCGTGGCTGGCGTGTCAGGTTCCGGCAAGTCCGTGGCCATGAACGAGGTGGTGTCGGCCTATCGTGGCATCGGTGCTCGCGTGTGGGTGATGGATGTAGGCCGTTCCTATCGGAACCTCGTCGCATTGCAGCGTGGCACGTTCCTGGAATTCACACCCAGCATGAAAATTTGCATCAATCCCTTCAGCTGGGTGGGCACGGACAACGAGCTAGATTTCAAGGCCGAAATGCGGATGCTCAAGCCGATGATCGGCCGTATGGCATCCCCGAACGCGCCGCTCACGGAATTTCAGTATGCGCTCATTGCGGAGGCCATTACTGAGACTTGGAATGATTACGGGCAGGAAACCAATCCCACCCGGATTCGCGACTACTTACAGTCCAAAATCAAGAACGAATCGGGCGGAGTCGAGCGCGTGGCCTACGAGTTGGCCAAACAGCTCCAGCCTTTTACCAAGGAAGGCGTGTACGGTGATTTCTTTGACGGTCGCGCCAATATCAGTCTGGACGTCGATATGGTGGGACTGGAACTGGAAGAACTCAAAAACGCGCCCGAACTGCGCCGCGTGGTGTTGTATGTGCTCACTAGCCGTATCGCCCACGACATGTATCTGTCCCGCAATCGCAAAAAATTGTGCTTGATAGACGAAGCGTGGCAGCTTCTCGATTCAGACAAAGAGACCGCTGAATTCATTGAGGAAGGTTATCGTCGTGCGCGCAAGTATAAGGGAATTTTTTGTCTTGGTACCCAGGGCATTGAGGACGCTTTCAAGAATGACGCGTCACGGGCCGCCTACAACAATGCTGACTGGAAAATTCTGCTGCGCCAGGATCGCAAGAACCTGGAAAAGCTGATTGAGGACGGTATGGTGAATTTCTCGCCGGCTGTGAAGCGGATGCTGCTGTCGCTGCGCACTGAGAAAAACCGCTTTTCTGAGATGCTCATTTCGTCGCCCAACGGCGATGCTGTGGTGCGCCACATCCCCGATCCGTTCTCGCTGCTGATGGCCTCGACCAACGCGGACGACTTCAACGAGTGCGAGGCGCTATTGCAGCAAGGCTACACGACGATGCAAACCCTGGAAATCATGTTGCAGCGCCGTGGCTACACCAGTCACTCTCATCAGCGCCCTGGATAAAAAATGTCTGAACCGAACAACTCGGTGCCGGCCTCCCGTGAGGCGGCACCGACTAGCACGCCGGCCAGCAACGACCGCATGCGCATCGCCATGCAGGCTCTACTATCGGCCTTTATCGCGCTGCTTGCACTGTCGCCAGTGGCCTATGTGCTCCACCGCAATATGCCGCCGCGCTTGGCGACTGTGGACCTGCAAATGCTGATCGAAGAAGAGCAAAAGCGGATGTTGGATGTGGGGAGCCAGGGCGGCGACGTGACCGACGAACAGCGGGCGATGGCCGAAAAGCTGACCGTCGATTTTGCTAAAAAGCTGTCCGGTACCGTCGATGAACTGGGCAAGGAATGCAACTGCGTCATTGTCAACAAGGCCGCGCTGCTCGGTGGCACAGCCATCGATTATACGAACCATGTGCGTGCGAGGATCACGCGATGAACACCAAGCGTCTGTACCTGTCGCTGTGCGCCGGCATCTTCGGCATGAGCGTGCTGGCTGTGGCCGCTACGCCCTGGCTTGTCTTCACGCTCAGTCTGACCAAGAGCCTGCCGGGCACGTTCTACGTCATTCACAAGGGCGGCGGCCTCAGCAAGGGCGACCTGATCGCCTATCGTTGGCACGGCGGTGCGAACTACCCGGCCGGTACTACCTTCATCAAGCGTGTTGCCGGTGTACCCGGTGACACGGTTAAACGGGACGGCACGGCGTTTTTTGTCAACGACCAATATATCGGGGTGGCCAAACCCTTTTCGAAGGCCGGCGTGCCCCTGGTGCCCGCCAAAGGCGGACCTATTCAGCCCGGCGAATACTTTGTGGCCACGCCCAACCCGGACAGTCTGGATTCGCGCTACGCGCTCACTGGCAACGTCAAGCAAGTCGAAGTCATCGGAAGGGCCTATGAGGTTTTCTAAACTAATCGCGGCCTGGCTAGCCGCGGCGATGCTTCCTGCCGCCAATGCTGTCCATTTGGGCGTCATCGGGCAAACTTACCCGATTGGCGAGGAAAGCGCGCTTGACATGATCATGAAGAAATTACGCCAAAAAGAGCGTACCGGCGAGTTGAAGAAACTGCAGGAGCAAGCGATCCAGCGCTCGATGGACAGCGTCAAGCACATGAAGCCCGTTGAAGGCATCACCGCCGTGGCCGAGCGCGCCCAGCGTTTGATCGACCCGACCGTCACCTATGCCAAGGCTGTCACCACCGACGATGGACGCATTGTCATCCCGGCGGGCACCCAGATTAACCCGCTGGACATGATGAACCTGACAAAGACCTTGGTGTTCTTTGACGGGCGCGATGCCGCACAGTGCAAAGCCGTGCACAAGCTGGTCGCGCAAGGGCCGGCTCGCCTAAAGCCGATCTTGGTGGCCGGATCCTGGCTGGACCTGACCCAAGCTTGGAAGACTCAGGTGTTTTATGACCAGCACGGCTCGCTGACCCGGCGGTTCGGCATCAAGGCCGTGCCTTCCGTGATTCGCCAGCAAGGAAAGATGCTGCTCGTCGAGGAGATTCCCGCGAAGGAGTTGCAATGAAACGCAGGCTTGTCGCCGTCTGCATATTTCTGTTCGTCACTTTCGCGCACGAGAGCGTGGCCGGGGTGTGCCAGGGCAAGTTTGCCAACCCGATTACCGACATTTGCTGGAGCTGCCTGTTTCCAATCACACTCGGGGGCATCCGAATCATGACGATGGGCCAGGAAGACACCGGTAATCCAGGTGGCTTTCTCTGCACCTGCACCGACCCTTTGCGTATCGGAATTAAGACCGCCTTTTGGGAGCCGGCGCGGCGCGTGGACGTGACCCGCACGCCGTACTGCTTTGTTTCGCTGGGCGGTATCAAGATCGATCCCGGCATTCGTGCGCCAGAAGGTGAAGTGCGCCTGCAACAGGACAACACGAAGCAGTCCAGCTATCAAGTTCACTGGTACATCGACCCCATCCTTTACTGGCTCGAGGTGCTATTAGACTTCATATGCCTTGAAACGGGTTCTTTTGACGTTGCCTACATTACCGAGGTCGATCCAACTTGGAATGACGATGAGCTGACGATGCTACTGAACCCGGAGACCTTTCTGTTCGGCAACCCTATTGCTCAGGCCGCGTGCGCTGGCGACTGCGTACTGTCGTCCTTTGGTTTTGGCAGCAATGTCCTGTTCTGGTGTGCGGGCTGCCAAGGATCGATTTACCCATTAAACGGCCACGTACAAGCGCACGTGTCGCACGTGCAGGCAAGTTCACTGCTGGTGCAGCGCATGACCGCTAAGCTGCACCGCGAATTCCTCATGTGGGGCACATCGGGCGAGGATGGTTTGTGCGGCATTTATCCGTCACCGGTCATGGACAAGACCCAATACAAATACCACATGCTCTATCCGATACCGCAAACGCAAAAAATCAATAGACGCTGTTGTCAGCCCTATGGGCGCACGACGGCCTTATGGGGAGCCGGCAGGAGCTATCCCTATAAAGGTGAGGATTTTGCCTACATGATTTTCCGTAAGAAAAATTGCTGTTTGGGAGTGGGGTTCTGATGAAGAAGGTTGGCATTGGATTGATGCTGCTCGCTACGTTTGTACGGGCAAGCGTGGCGCAGGGCACACCGACCGCGTCTGAGGTGGATCAAGAGCGTCAACGTATTGAGACGCAACGCAAGCAGATGTTTGATGTCTCCAACCCGGCCACCCTGACGAGGAAAGGCGCCATGCCCAGCGTGCACGATATCGAGCGCGAGCGCCAGAAGGTAGAGCGGGAGCGTAAATCCATGTTCGACGCAAATAACCCGGACATCCAAAACTCGGCCAACGTGTTCCCGAACGTACCGACGCCCGAGCGGGTCGGCATCGATATCGAGGCGATTACCCGACAGTACGAGCGTAAGGCCGAGGCACGTAAGATGGACGATCTGATGATCTTCGCCAGCTTCACCATGCCGCGCGAATCGCTCAAGCGATTGGTGAGCCAAGCCAACCGCGTGGGCGCATCGGTTGTGCTGTATGGCTTCAAGAATAATTCCTTTAAGGACACCGTGCAGGCAATCAACGCGCTGGACGAGCCGGCCGGCAACGTGGTAGTGAATCCAAACGCCTTCAACAAGTACAAGATTAAAGTGGTGCCCACCATCGTGTTGGCCGAGGCGGCCACCCTAGACAGCGTGGATAACGAGGGCAGCGCGTTGCATGATCAATTTGCAGCGGTGGCCGGGGATGTCTCTCTAGACTATGCCCTTGATGAGATCGGGCGCAACCTGCCGCAGTTTAACCACGTGGCAAACCGCTACATTCAGCAGCTCAGAGGGCACCCATAATGCGTGTCTTTTATTTCGCTACACTGGCCGTGCTTGCTGCTATTGCCGCGCGTGCCGAAAATTCCATCAATACTCAAGCTGACGCCTTTAACGCCGGCAAGGTATTTGCCAATGATGCAAAGGACGCCGCGGTCGGCAAGGTCAATGGCGACACTGGCAGTCAGCAGTTGCCTTACTACGGAACTAGCGCGCCGGAGGCCGCGCATTTTCAAGGCGGGCGCAATTTAATCGGCGCGAACGGCACGAATAAGCAAAATGCCTGCCAATCCTACAGAGCTTCCGACGCCTTTCAGCAACAGGAATGCGATGCGGTCAATTTTTTGTCGAAGACGCCGGCTACCCGGCCCAAGTACACCATCGACAAGAAAACGGATCCGTTATTAACGGGTTCAAAATCCGTCATCGACAACCCAGGTCCCGTGCCGGGAGCCCATACTCAGCGATGCCGGGTGGAGAAAGTCATTCACCCAGCGACATTCATCACCGAAACCTGTACAGAATCTCAAACGCTTGAGAACGTGAAATGCAGGCGGGGATTTTCAGCAAACGTCGGCACGATAGTCGAAACCCCGTATTTTGAGGTTGATCACGGCGTCAACGTGCCTCCATGGACGGCGCAAACGTACACGATGAATTTTCACGTCAACGGCAACCCGGAGCGCCTTATACTGACTTGGTATCGGGTTGATAATTACGGTCAACTGTGGATCAATGGCACTAAGGTCTTCGAAAACGTGCTCAGTGGCTACGGCGATATGCGTTGGGGCAGCGTCGGTCAAGAATTAATCGGCAGGGGATTGCGGCGCCAGCGAAGAATTGTTTATAAAGATCGCCATGGCGTCTCGATGGGCCACTTCTATGATGATGGGTGTAATTGGGGTTGCCTTGGTGTATCGCCCAATCTCGATATTACGCCGCACTTTAAGAAGGGTAATAACGAGATCGTTTTGGTTTGTGCAAACGCGAACGATATTGGCCCCTGCACGGTAAAAATCGTCGGCAGCGCCAAAAGGTTGGTCATGCTAGGCTCGCTCATTGATAACCAATGCGCAACGTTAGAGCAAAGAGCGCAATGATAAAAAGGCTGCTTGTTGCGATGATTTTCTTGGCGTGGGGCCCCAAGCTGGCAGTCGCCGGTGACTGCCATCGCCTATCCAGCGTGTGCATTGACGCGACCCCCGTCAAAAACATCCAAGGCCTGAACATCACGGTCGATCAGGTAGGAGGTTGTTGGGCCTTCGAAGATACCTACCAATGCCGTAGTGCTGCGACGGTAAACGACTGTCAATCGTTGCGCGACCGCGGCTGCGTACAAATAGGGGCGACATGTGTCGACAAAGACGATGCCGGTACGTGTGTGATGTATGAATTTAGCTATCAATGTCCCGATAAGCCCGAAACTTACACCGAGCGCACCGTGTGCGACCAAAGCGCCTTTTGCCAGGATAGCAAGGCAATGTGCTTCGACACCAGTGCACCGCCCGATGAGGATTTTGGCCAAGCCGCAGTGATGATGGAGGCCGTCCGTGAAGCCGGCGTCTACGGCGTCGATCCGGATAAGGTCGAAATCTTTAAGGGCTATATGGAGCAGTGCAGTATCAAAGTGCTAGGCGGTGCCACACTCAAGAGCTGCTGTAAGAGCACAGGCGGGGGCGAAAAGTTCAGCAACTACCAGCTGCTTGGTGCGGGCGTAGCGGTTGCTGGTCAGGCCGGCCGCGAGGCGGTGGCGATGGGCTCGAAATACGTCTACGACGCGCTCTATGGGCAGTTAGACAGCGCCTTGATGAAGAAGGGCTTGGGTGCGATGAACAACTGGGCGTCTGCTGTTGGCGACGGCGTGTTGAATCCGCAATTCGGCTTCTACGGGTTCACTTTTGAGTTCAGTTTAGCCAATGGTTTTCAATTCGTCGGATTCGATCCTTCAAGCTTCGCTTTGCAGATTGGGATCATGCTTGTTCAAGAGTGGCTGGCTTGCGATTCAAGCGAGCAGGCCATGTCGATGAAACGCGGCCAAAATCTTTGCGCCCACGTCGAAACGTACTGCAGCAAGAAGGTGCTCAAAGTCTGCGTGGAGAAGAAAGAGCGACATTGCTGTTTTAACTCGAAGCTGGCCAAGATCATTAACCGCCAGGGCCGCGCCCAACTCGGCATGGCCATGAATAGCTGCAGCGGTTTCAACGAAGCGCAACTTAAAGCACTCGACTTCTCGCGAATCGACTTGTCCGAATTCATCGCGGACATGATTCCCAAAGACGCCAATCTGCCCCAAATGACCAATAAGGTCCAGCAGACCGTGAACGACAAAGTGCAGGGGTATTATGACCAATGAGAAAGTTCACCTTCATCTGCCTGCTGCTGGCGTGCTCGACTGTAACTCAAAAGAGCTTAGCCCAAACCCTCTACACTCGTCAGCATGATCTATTAGCGGATGCCATCAGAAACGGTAGCGCATCCGGTGTCATGGAAGGCGAGGTGGCGGAACACTTCACCCGCCAGTTCCGCAGCACCGGACCGCTATTGGTCAGCGCCAAGGTCATCCAATCGTTTGAGCGCAAAGAGTGCAAGCGAGTGGAAACCGTTTTTCTCAAAAAAGACGTAAACACGGCGAAGGGGCGCACCGACGCGATTCTGAAGACCCAGGTTAACTACTGTCTCGACGGCACACCGCCTATCTCGCTGGAGTGACGCCACCATGCTGAAGCGAACCTTGCTTGCCCTTGTCATCGTTTCGGGCGTTGCCCATGCCGAGAGCGTCTTAGATTATCCCTCGGTCTGGAAGTGCGATACCGACAAGTTCAACTGGTATTGCGACATGGACGAGGGCCCGGAGAAGATCCAGCAGCCGGCTACACAGCCGGTCAAGCCCAAGCGCATCGAACTGAAGGACATTAAGACGGCTGAGCAGCTGCGCCAGGAACTGAAGCGCCGCGAGGACGTGGCGGTGATGAACCCCACCGAACAGAATCTGAAGGACTACCTCGAACTGTGGCAGCTTACGCAGAACAAGGGCGCGGTGTTCGCGGACACCTGGCGGCGTGTGGTTTGGCAAAACCCGGACTTCGACTACACGCTCAAGCGGCCGGCTAACAACTCGGCGATCAAAGTCTATGATACGGCGCGTCTGCGGAACGAGGCACAGCAACTACGCAGGCTGGCCAAAGACCACGGCCTGATTTTCTTTTTCAGCAGCCACTGTTCATATTGCCACGCCATGGCACCGACATTAAAAGTGCTGGCCGACAAGTACGGTCTTGACGTGTTGGGCGTGTCTTTGGACGGTGGGGGGCTACCTGAGTTTCCGAACCCGCGAGATGGCCGTGCACAGGCCGCTGCTTGGGGCATCGAGCGTGTGCCGGCCCTATTTATCGGCTCGAAGCATACCGGCGATCTTGCGCCTATCGGCTTCGGGATGATGGCGCTGTCGGAAATCGTCAATCGCATTTTTGTGTTGACTGCCACCAAGCCGGGTGACAATTTTTAAGGGGTGACCTATGCTGCGCAAAAAAGTAATAGCGTTGGTCATGGCTTTGGCCTCGAGCAGCTTTTCTTATGCGATGTCGATGCAAGAGCTGTTCGATTCGGTCAACGCGCAAGGTAATGTCAGCAACCCGGCCGTGCTGCAGGGACAGACGATGAACCTCTATACCGGAGGTAGCCTATTTATGCGCATGCCCAAGCGCACCTATCAGCTTGCCACGTCAACGCCGCCAAGCTGGGGCGCCGGCTGTGGTGGCATCGACTTGTACATGGGCGGCTTTTCTTACATCAACAAAGAACAGTTTGTAGCCATGATGCGCAACATTGGCTCAAACGCGCTCGGCTATGGTTTCAAGCTGGCGATCCAAAACCTGTGCCCCACGTGCGACAACGTGATGCAGGCGCTGCAGGCGACCGCTCAGCAGATCAACCGGCTCAACATGGACTCATGCGAGGCGGCCAAGGGCCTCGTCAATGCCGCCCTGCCAAATACGTGGGAGCGCGGCAAACAAAACGCTGCGAAGAATTACGGCGTCGATATGAACCTGTTCGAGAACATCACGGATGCATGGACTAACGTGATGAATAACGAAAGAAAGGCCAACGAACCCATCGAACGGGCAAAAAACACCCGTCCGGAAGCCAGGGACGCATTGCCAAGCGGAAACGTCGTGTGGAAGGCACTTAAGAAGCTAGACGGAATCACAGATGAGCATCGCATGATCCTGATGTCGATGATCGGCAGCACTATTTTTCCCACGAGCCCGGATGCTGCTGGAGAACCAAAACCTCTTATCCGAAAAGAGATCACTGTGGAGGCACTGGTTGGCGTGCGTAGCACGTCTGACACCATCATCGTGCCGATCTGGCGTTGCGACACTACGAGTGCGGAGGGGTGCCTGTACCCTGTCGAAGATGTTACCGCTGTTAAGAGCTTCAAGGCGATGGTGCGGCAGAAAATGGGGGCGATTTCGGGCAAGATCGCCGATCGCTCCGCGCACGATGATATGACAGCTGTACTCGGCTTTTTGAATGCCACTGATTTGCCTATCTACAAGATGCTGGCTGTTACCACGACGCTGGGTAATACGTCGTTGGCCGACGCGCTGATTAGCCGCTACGAGGAGTTGATCGCGGCCAAATACGCCGAAGTCTATATCCAGCGTGCGGTCACCGACCTGCGTGCCGCGATCACCAAATTCTCGCTCGTGTCCGACGCTTCCCAAAACGAGGCGCTGGAAGAGATTAGGCCGGAATTGGAGAGCATTTCCCACGCGGCCAAGCAAGTGCTGGCCACAGCCTACTCGCAAACCGTCAGCACCTACAACATTGCTCAAGAGGTGCGACATATGGAGCGGGTCATGAACGCGAATTTATCGCAGACCCTGCGCGCCTCGCTGGCCTTTGGCAAGAGCCTGCGCTAAGGAAGGGAGCCGATGATAGACATCGAACTTCATACCTACTGGAACGTCGAGACACTCTACTACGTGTTCAACGCGGTGGCGTCTGTCATGAGTGGTGCCGGTTTTTTCGGCCTGCTCAAGTACGTTTTCATTCTCGCCATTGCCCTGAGCATATTCGCCTTCGCGGGCAACAAGCAACTCGAAATGGCCAAGTGGTTTTTCCAAGCACTGGTCTTCACGTCATTGCTCAATATGCCAATCGCACGCTTGGTCATCACAGATCGGACGGGTTTGGAGCCGCCGCGTGTAGTGGATCGCGTACCGTTCGCACTGGCAGGGGTCGCTCAAGCGAACAATTTGGTGTTCGGTTTTCTCACACGGACCTACGAAACCGTCTTTGGTGTGCCCGACGATCTCGGGCTGCAAAAAGGCGATGTGGGTTTCGGCCACCGTATTTTAAAGCAGGTCAACAAAGCAACAGTGCGTGATCCAGGCTTGCGCGCCGACCTGATGCAGTTCATCAAGGAATGCACGTTTTACGATGTGAGGGATGGTGAAATCACGCCACAGACAATCGTCGGTGGCACCGACACCTGGAAAGAGGTCTTCAGCCACACGAGCCCGGCGCGCTTTGTGACTTATGACACGCTGACCAGTAAGCCGACCACGGATACGTGCACCAGTGTTGCTGCCATCCTTAAACAACGAGTGAACGATGCCGTGGTGGCCGGTCAGCGCTTTTATGGCAAGCAGGCCTTTACGCGGGCCGCCTCCGACGCGATTGCCACCAGCATGTTCATGTCCGCCGTGGGTACGTCCTACGACTGGATCTTGAACAACGCCAGCAATGCATCCGATGCCATCAAGCAGTCGATGTTCAACAATATTTGGAAAGAAGCGGGCGCCGAACTGCCAGTGTTGCTGAACGATCCCGCACGCGTGTCCGAAGTCAGTGCCTTGGCTGGCGCCGCGCAAGCTGCACGTCAAGCGGATGGCTCCAACTCCACCTTGAGCCTGCTGGCGCAGGAGACATTGCCTCATATGCGCAACTGGATCGAGGCGATCATTTATGGCCTTTTCCCAGTTCTGGTAGTGCTGATGGTGGTGCTTCCTACGGAGGGGGCCAAGAAGGTATTTGGCGGTTATCTGATGTCGTTGGCCTGGATCGGGCTGTGGCCGGTCTTGTTTGCCATGATTAACCATCTATCGCTAATGCACCTGCGTTATAAGGCACGGGCGCTGGAGCTGGCTGCAGGCGTGCCGTTTCAGCTTTCCGATGCCTTCGACGCGACTTTGACCAACGAGCAAGCGATGATCGGCTACATGGTTGTGCTAGTGCCGTTCATTGCCGGTGTGGTCATTAGAATGGGGCAGGGCGGCTTTATGTCCGTTTCCCATCAAATGTTCTCCGGTTTTGCTTCTGCTGGTTCAGCCATCGGCTCTGGCATGGCCAGCGGCAACGTGAACGTGGGGCAGGCTGGCTTGGATACGGCCTCGGTTAATACGACCTCGATGCACAAGTACGACGGCAACATCGGTTTGTCGGGTGGCGGTGCAACTATTGGCCGGGGCGATGGTTCAGCGGTCACGATGGCCGCTAACGGCGCGGTGGCGTTGCAGCAACTCCAGAACCGGATGCTTATGCAGATGGGTTTGGACAAAAAATTTGAGTCTTCGCGCAATCAAGAGGCTCACCAAACCGACATCACTTCTTCTGGCGACCAGCTGGCCTACCGTCACAGCGACGTATCTAATTTGACCGACGCCAAGGGCCACGACAGCACGCAAGGCATTTACCAGCAGCACGGTGTCCAGACTAGCACGACGGAGCAGGGCGGCTACGGTGGCCAGCACACGGCCGGCCAGAGTCTGGGCAAGGATTTTCGCGAGGGGTCAAATTTTAGCATGCAGGCCGGCGCTCAGGATGGGCTGGGCATGAATCTGGGTGTCGGAAAGGGCAGTCGGGGCAGCAGTGGTGCCCGCGCTGCTGCAACCGGTGGCGGTATCGATCCGCGCGAAGAAAATCGAATTACTGACTCGATGAAACAAGGCGGGGCAACGCAACAGCAAATCAATGAGGCGTTGGACAATTATCGTGCAAGCAAGGGCGGCGGTGCCGGCAGTATCTTCAACGTTGGCCTAGGTCTTGACTCGCGCAAGATTTACTCGGCTGAACACGGCCGCAACCGGGAAGTGTCCACTCACCACGGCCTAAACGAAGCAGCGCATACCGAGCGGAATTTCTCCGTCACCGGCGCGCGAAGCGAGCAGTCGACATCGGGCCAGCAGTCAAACCAGACAGATCGCCATAGCCGAGACGCTACCCGCTTGAGCGCTCATGAACGTGGGCACGTACTCGACGAGTCAAATCGGCGCGAGTACGGGGCTGGCGACCGGGTCAGCCGTAACGAGACTGATTCCTTTTCGGTCCACAAGGATCTGATGGCCGACCCGTACCTGTTCGATAAGGTGGCTGCGCGCAACGGCATGACCGCCATGCGTTTCGCCAATCAATCCGAGAACCGGATCATGGAAATGGTCAGCGACTATGTGACCGAGAAGGGCATGGTGGAGCAGTCCAAGACCATGCCGCAGCACACTTTCGCGGGCGAAAGACTGCCCATAACCCAGAGCGATCTCAAAGAGCAAGCGGCCAAGGCCCGCGCCGAGATTCCGGAGAACATTGCTAGCGTCCACAAAAACAAAGTGGCTCAGACCGGGTATCACGATGCTCGCGCGCTAAACGTCGATACCAGTGCGCCACCCATCGTTGGCAGTTCCAAGGAGGGTGTGCACAGACAGCTCGATTCGAAGAGCAGGGGCAGCATACCAGCGCGTGCTGAGGCTTTAGACGAGAACGTGAACGCCTGGGCCAGCCCGGACAAAGAGGTCGGCGCAGGGCGGGTGAATCAAATGGGCGTTGTGGAGGACATGGAGGTCCGGGACGTCAAGGACTACGGTAAGAAGGTGTTGGATAAGATCACGGGCGGTGATGGCACGGCTGACGGCGAAAAGCTTAGCGACAACATGAAACGGGAAAGTGCGGCTAATGTTCAGATCAATACGGGAGGAAAGAAAGACTAAGGGAAAGGGGCTTAGCCCCTTCAATTGCCGCCTAGAAGTAGACATCACCCCAAGGTAAATGATGAATCATGCAATATTTTCCCGTTAGCGGGTGGATGCCGCCGCCTGTGACAGTCGGTGCTTCAACCGGCCAGTCGGACATGCCCTTGAATCCGTCGCTCAGCCACCATGCGAACCAATAGGGGATCCAGAAAACTAAACCGCCGACAAGCAGCGTGCCAAATTCAGCAACGCTGACTGAGGCTAGCGCGGCAAGCGGCACGGGAGTCCAAAGCATCCAGCGTCGGCGGCCAAATAGGATTTTGAAGACTTTCATCTCCGTTGTTCCTCAATGACGAGGTACTGGTATACACTCGAAGGAGTCCTTTTGGCCGTGGCGTTGGGCTGTAGTGCGGCATAGTCTGTTGGATAGGAGCCCACAACCCGAAACCCTTTTTCGTAAATTTCTTTGATGGTTACCCGGCCGAGGTTTTCGCACCTCCATACGGCTTCCGAGTTGCTGATTCTGTGATTGTCTGAGAAACACATACCGCCCTGTTGTGCCGATTCTTTTTGGGCATACACAACGCTTGACAGTGCTGCCATCATAAAAGCAAGGACAAAAATTTGCTTCATTCGAGTGCTCCTTTAGCCTTGGGTAGTAAACGGGTTTGTTGGATGACAAAATATCCTTTATCTGCCTATTTGACAATGACATGAGGCTCGTTACATGCCAAGCTTGACAGCGCACGGCAAGGTTCTGCTTGCTGTCTTTATGAAAACCGCCAAGTGTATGCGGCTTTTACTAGTGGCTTACCGTATTGTGTAAATAAGTGTCTGTCTATGAATTTAGGCAGACGATCCTCGCGCGCATGGTGGAGGTTCGCGTCAGCGCCTCGTGCGCCTAGAATTGTTTGATGGGATCAACAACCTAAACCTAGGAAGGGGGACTGAATGAAAAGGAAGTACATTTTACTTGCTGTCTTTGCAGCTGTGATCCTGGGCGGTTGCGCCACCCGAGCGCAAACGGTGAACATGCGCAATGACTGGCGCGCCGGCATTGCTCAGAGCCCGTACCGATCCATTTCCCCTGTCATTGTTTGCGATGATTGCAAACTCCAATGATCCCATCGCACTGGTTCCGACGAGCTATCCTGATCGTCTTCATCATGGAAGTGGGCGGCGGGATTCTATGGGTGGCAGCGCGTCTAACGCTCAGCCCAGCCTATCAGCCACTAGCTCAGACCATCGCCAGCCTAATTTTCTTGTTCGGTTTCTATGCCAGTGCGCCGCTCGCCGCTCGCTTTCTTGCTCCGAAGCCCTCGCGTGATGAGGCGCTGCAAAGTCGGCTGGCAGCAATAGTGGCTTCACTGCCTGAGACTTGCCCCATCGTTCTGTACGACCATACTGACAAGGAAGCCAATACGGTCGGGCTCCTGGGTAAGCATTCGCGCATCTATGTGACCACCGCTTTGCTGACCAGTATGAGCGATGAGGGTATGCGCGGCGTCATCGCCCATGAGAGCGCACACATCCGCGAACGACATATCCTGATTACTTTTACCTATGCCTGCGTTTTCGCCATCATGAGTCACATGCTCAGTAGCGGTACGCTGTTCTTCCTTGGCTTCCTGTTGTTCCTAGCTCTACGCCGCTACTGCGAATACCGGGCCGACAACGGTGCCTCTGTTGTGGCAGGGCGCGATGCGACTCTAACCATGCTGCGCGAGATGGCCACGCTTTATCCGTCCAAGTCGTGGCACCGCTGGTTTTCTTTTTCCTCCGCCTATCCTACCCTTGCGATGCGTATTCACGCCGTCGAGACGGGGCAAAAGACGATGTTTTAAAGAAGATGACATGTTTCAGTGGCCGGCTGGACGTTAGGTGCCTTTGGGAGCCTTTTGGTCCTTCAACAACTTACGTCTCAACTGGAGCTTCGTTTCCTTATTTGTGGCTAATGTCTGCTGGAATATACTCGGTATACTTATCAAAATGTTTGTTCTAGTGTTGAAGTTGGCGTTATGTTGATACAGCAATAAAGGCGTTGTATAAAGTAAGCGTCGCGTCTTCACCGTCTGTTCGTGAAGAGCGGAAAGCGGCAATCTGATTCCCACCAGATCTAGTGGGAATCAGGATGATGGAAGAGAAGGCACCGGGACGCCGACGCGGTTCGAAGAACTACTCGAAGGAATTCAGAGCGATGGTCGTTGCGCAAGCGAACGACCCGGCGCGCTCAATTGCGGAAGTTGCGCAAGCGCATGATCTAAACGCGAACATGATCGCGCGCTGGCGCCGCATACACGAGCGCAGCCAAGCGGCCACGCTTTCGCAGCCTGAACCAACGTTTATTCCTGTGCAGTTGCCGGTGCCTGCACCGGCAACATCGGCCCTGGTGGTCGAGAGTGGCGGTGTTCGGGTTCGCTTTGATGGACCGCTGGACCTAGGCGTGCTCAGGACGGTGCTTTCGAC
>NZ_JAHKSP010000058.1:0-41697 GCF_021733735.1 Mycetohabitans sp. B2 | reverse complement strand
GGATACGCGATGATCGCCACTTGCAAACGGTATGTTGAATGTCGTGTGGCTCGGTGACCTTGTCAAAGTCCTATGGTGGAGCGGCGACGGCATGAACCTGTATGCGAAGCGTCTGGAGCGAGGACGCTTTGTATGGCCGCAAGCGAATTCGGGCAGCGTCCACCTCTCGCCGGCCCAACTCTCCATGCTTCTGGAGGGCATCGATTGGCGTCACCCCGAACGAACGTGGCAGCCCACACACGCCGCATGAGGTGGTGTTCCGGCACTCACAAGTACACGAGCATGCTTTACACTGCCGAGTATGCCAGCCAGCCATCTGCCCGATGACATCGACGCACTAAAGCGCATCGTCGCCTCGCGCGACGAAACCATTGCGCGACTGCTGGCCGAGATCGCACGCTTGAAACGCTGGCAGTACGGGCGTTCATCCAAGCGCGTAGCGGGATTGACGGGCCAGTTGCAGCTCGCACTTTGCGATCTGCCGATACCCGAACAAGACTTTGACGTTCCTGCCACGGCAAAGCTGCCTGACAAAGACGCAGGCCTTGAGGCGACGGGCATACCAAAGGTTATTCCCCTGCGCCGCAAACCAAGGCAATTGCCCGCCCATCTGCCGCGCGAGATGATCGTGCATACGCCGACGAATTGCGGCTGCCCGCAGTGCGGTGCAAAGATGCGCGCGCTCGGCGAGGATGTGTCCGAAATGCTCGACTACGTGCCGGGCTACTTTAAAGTCCTGCGTCACGTACGGCCCAAGTTCAGTTGCTCGCGTTGTGCGACGGTGGTTCAGGAGGCTGCTCCTTCAAGGCCGATTACACGAGGCATGGCTGGTGCTGGACTACTCGCCCAGGTGGTCGTCGCCAAGTACGCTGATCACACTCCGTTGTATCGGCAAGCGGGTATCTATCGACGTGCCGGCATTGAACTGGATCGTGCAACACTGGCCTCGTGGGTACGTGAGGCGGCTAAGTTGCTACAGCCGTTGGCTGATGCACTGGGACGCTACGTGCGCGAAGGCGAAAAGATTCATACCGATGACACACCTGTGCCTGTACTGGAGCCGGGGCGTGGAAAAACGCGCACAGCACGATTGTGGACCTACGTGAGGGACGAGCGTCCCGCCGGAAGTCGCGCACCGCCCGCCGTTTGGTATCGGTACTCTGCTGACCGCAAGGGCGAGAGACCACGCGAACATCTGGTGGGCTACAGCGGAATCCTGCAAGCAGATGCCTATAGCGGGTATGACGCGCTGTATCGCGACGGCACGATCGTCGAGGCTGCGTGCTGGGCGCACGCTCGTCGTAAATTCTACGATCTGTACGAGTTAGACCGCTCTCCAATCGCCGAGGAAGCACTGCGCCGAATCGGCGCCTTATACGCCGTTGAGCGCGAAATTCGCGGCCAGACGCCCGACGACCGTCTATCAGTTCGTCAGCAACGCTGCAAGTCTTTGCTCCTCAGTCTGAAGGCCTGGCTTGAACATACACTGTCGCAAATCTCGGTGAAGTCTGGTCTGGCCAAGGCGATCAAGTACTCGCTGACGCATTGGCGAGCGCTCACGCGGTACTGCGAAGACGGACGCATCGAAGTAGACAATAACACCGCTGAGCGAGCTATCCGGCCACTCGTGCTGGGCAGGCGCAACTATCTGTTCGCAGGCTCGGACGCAGGAGGCCACAGCGCGGCGGTGATCTATAGCTTGATCGGAACGGCACGCCTGAATGGTGTCGAGCCATTTGCTTACCTGCGCGCGGTGTTCGAGCGCGTCGCCGATCATCCCATCAACCGCATCGACGAGTTACTTCCATGGCGCGTGGTGCCAACGGAGCACGTCGAGCAGCAAGCCGCATGAGAGCGACTCCAATGGCCCTAGCTCGCAAAAGCGCCTTACGCTCCATCACCTCGCCAGCCCCCGACTATGTGCTGCGTATCGAGCTGCAGCACATCAAACCGGCAATCTGGCGGCGAATCGTGGTGCCGGGTTCAATTAGGCTACGAAAGCTTCACGTCGTATTGCTACTAGCGATGGGATGGGAAGGCGGCCATGCGCATGAATTTGTGTTCTGCGATACCCACTACGGCGAACCGGACCTCGACTACCCGAGCGATCCGCCGATGCTGGATGAAGCCAGGGTCACACTGGTCAAAGCGTTGGGCGAGCTGAAGTCATTCACCTACATTTACGACTACGGCGACAACTGGCAGCATCGCATCAAGGTCGAAAAGGCGTTGCCCGCCAATGCGCAACTTCGCTCGCCTTTGTGCCTAGACGGACGCAACGCATGCCCGCCGGAGGACGTCGGCGGAGCCCCCGGATACATCGACTTCCTCGATGCAATCATCGATCCCTCGCATGAGGAACATAACCACTTCCTCAAGTGGTGCGGCGGGAGCTTCGATCCCGATGCGTTCGATCTCGACCTCGCAAATCAACGGCTTTTCGAAGTCAAATTCTGAACGTCAATGCGGCCTTGAGACGACGCTTACTGTATAAATTAAAATATATGGTTTAATCTAGCAAGGAATGTCGCTAGGGATACTCCTAGGATTCGCCAAGGAATCGCTCGCCGACGCTGGGGCCTGGACATTGCGATCACTACGCTCCCGCAACTCATTGACTGCAGAATCACATGAGCAATCTGCCAGTAGACGCGTTGCTCGCGCAGGCGTGAGCAGTGGTGGCGCCGTATGTCGCCGGCGCCTGGAATAGGGTGCAGCGGATGAGCTGAGGTCCCAATGCCGCTGCTGTGGCTTTTGGTCGCCGTGCGCGTGTTTGGTATTTCTTGCTCATGTTGCACATGGAAGCCATGATCATCGTCCACCACCGAGCAGGTTAACTTGGGGCGTGACGGTGTTTTGTGGGCAAGTCTAGGCTCGCTTACTTAAGCGCCATTGTCTAACCTACTGCTTGCTGCACAGTGCTCTGTGGCTGACGCATATCAAGTAACAATCTTAAACTATCGCTGGAGTCTCGAGTATGACCAAGCAACTATTCAGCCGTACTGGCGTTCGCTACGAGGTGGCGCTGGACGTGCTAGGCGCCATTATTGCCCACCATTCTGAGGCCATTGCGGCCGAGCGCGACAGGCCGGTGCCCGACGAGGCGGCTATTGAGCGCGCCCTGCAGGACAAGGATGCGCTGCGCGCACTGCGCGACGAACTTGACCCAAGGGAACCCGAGGTTATCGAGCGCGTTATCCAGCAGTACGCCCCGCAGGCCCGCGAACTGTACGGCTACTGAGGACGGAGGGAAACGATGCCCGGCGAAACGTCCAAGTATACGGTGGAAAGCGCTTACAAAGACGTAGAACGTGATGCTCTGGTGAGAACCCAGGCCCAGAAACAACCCAAGGTGATCATGTTGGGCGGCCAGCCGGGCTCTGGCAAGTCTGTGCTGGCCGCTGAAGCGATCCGCGAGCTAAGCAGCAGCGGCGGTGCCGTGATTATCGATGCTGACCGGATGCGCGAGGAAAACCCCCGCTATAAGCAGCTTTCTCGCGAAGATCCGCAGCACGCAGCCGATCGCACGCACAAGGAAGCAGGCGAGTGGGCAACCCGGCTGACCATCGTGGCCGCTGAGAATCGGCGCAACTTAGTGATTGACGGCACCATGCGTAGCCCGGAGAGCATCCGTGATCTAACGCACCGACTTAAAGATGCAGGCTACAAGGTCGAGGCTCGCGTCATGGCCGTCAATGCCAAAACATCGCTTGCGCGAGCCCGGTTGCGCTTTGAGGAACAAGTGGCCGAGCGCGGCACTGGCCGCTTCGTGAACGAGGAGCAGCACGATAACGCCTACACTGGTATCGTTGAATCGGTGCGTGCCTTGGAGCACGAGAAGCTAGTGGACGCCGTGCGTGTCTATGACGCCGACCAGCGGCCCATTTACGAAAATTTGCAAGAACGCGGCGACTGGCAGAAAGCGCCCGAGGCTGTTCAGGTGTTGGAGCAGGAACGTGCGAGAGACTGGACCTACGATGAGCGCTGCGATTACGTATCGGTGCTGGAGCAAATCAACGCCTTGGCTAGTCAACGCGGGCGCTACCGCGACAACGTGGCCGATACCCTACGCATGGTCGCGGACGGGAAGGCCATGGGCGGCAATGAAAATCCACCAAGTCGCACTTATGCGCAAGTAAGCCGGCCCGAGCAGGATCGCACGTTGCGCCCCGTGCCGACCGACCGCGACGAGTTGGCCGCCAAGCTCGAGGCCGCGCGTGCCGACTTGGCGCGGTTTGAGCGCAGCGAAACATATCAGCGTGCACAGGCTTTCGACCAGCTGACCAAGCGCGAGGCCTTGGCCAGGCATCCTGAGCTAGACGGCGCCTACAAGCAGCTCCACGATATCAAGCAGAGCCGGGTCGCGCAGGTATCGCAAAACGACCTTGAAACGTCCTACCTCAACGCCCGCGCACAATTGTCCGAGCAGCTTCACCGCGGGCAGGTGCCCAAAGGCAATGTGGCCCTGGACGAGTCGCGCCGTGTGATTGATATGGCTGCAGGACAACGGGGCCTTATAGTCCGAGATGCTGGCCAAATAAAGCAGGACTTTAAAGGCCAGGTGGTTGCCACATCCTCGCATCATGCCCTGGTGCAGGTATCCGACATGGTGGCCGTGCGCTATGAGAAGGCTCATCTCGACCGTGAAGTGTGCGCCGACGAAAAGGTGGCCATCCAGTACGACAGTAAAAAAAGCCAAGTTTATGAACAGGGCAAAGAACCGGCGCGTGAGCACGCGCGTGACATGGACCGCTAATCAGACATCAATGAGGGCATATGGCTCGTGTACTAAATGGGCAACCGCCCAATCCATTGCAACAAGCCGGCCCGCTCTTGAGGTTGTAGGCTGCTGCGCTGCCTTTCGGACCGCCGCGCGCTGGCGATGATCTTGGCTCGGCGTTGACGGGATATCCACATCTCATCTTTGAGGACACGAGGCAATATTTATAAAAAACCGTATTTTCCGGTTGACTTACCAATTTCAATGTAAAACAATTATGTTTTATGGTTGATATTCTACGACACGGCATGAACAATCACACGACCTCGCTAATAAGCATGTCGTATAGCCGACAATGTGGATGTCATGCACAGGCTGGGCATTTCCTATGAAGCTGTTTAAGTAGTGATTGGAACCAAGTGCTAAACAGGAGCCGATGAAGATACAACACCATGGTCCCAGCTCTTCTGCTTACGTCAACATCGCTCAGGCACCGTGATTAACAGCGTACGGCAAATATGTGCCGCCTCACTTGCTGACCTCATGTAGATTAGCATCAACTGTGCAATCTCATGCTGCTGGCTGGTGCTCTACGAGAGTTTGCTCTTTCTAGAAAAATGGCTTTTATCATGAAAACACTGATCTTCGTCATAAAATTTTACTGGCTTCGCTTTTTCTTTGGCATAGCCATGCTTGTGTGCGCGTTCGGCTTCTGGCGATCGCATGTACACACACCGGCTAATATGCCTTTCGAATCACTCGCGGGCACGCTCTATCCGTGGTTCCCAATTGTAACTGGCGCGGTAGGCCTTTGGTGCGTTGCGTCGGCTTGGCGCAGAGGCTGGTATCTAGCGTCAGCCGACGACGATTAAGTCGCCGCCCTATGCCGCTACCGGAACTGATGTCGTTGGCATAGTGCCGGCAGTTTTTATCCGATAGCTTTTGGGGCGGCATCCGCTCGTTGCTTCGTACTCGCGCGTTGAACCGGCGCTAACTGATAATGGTGTCTAGCTCCGAACCGGTTACCATCGCCTCGGCAGCGAGCCAAAGCGATCGCGCTGCGAAATAATGAAAGGTGGTTGCAGTGACGGCGCCGAAAAGGTAAGGCCCAGCCCATGGTGAGCGAACGTGACGTTCGTCTAAACCTAATCTGCCACGGCGAGAGCGAGCCAACCAATTTTTAGTCGCTTACGCCTGCAGTAACTGTGCAATTCACGAAGCCGAGTTCGGTCTAGTCTAGCTTGCGCTCACTTCGCCCGAGGGGGAAGGTATTGACAGCAGCGCGCCGAATACTTACAGTGCAACACGTACTGGCATCGCTTGCCCGCTCGGTTCTTGAGGCTCCTGAGGACTGACGCGAGGTTCATGGCTGGTTGGCTCGTTGCCAGTAGCGGTAGACTACGCGCCGACTGTGCATCGCATGGTACGTACGACGATCGACTGCTGAAAAATTTCCCACCTCTTGCACGGGCACGTAGTCACCGATCTGCTCAATCAGTTCGGGCGGCAGGTCATGATATGTCGTGGGCCGGCTGGCCGGCGCGAAGCGCTGGAAGTGCTGGCTCGGCGGAGGCTATCGCAACGCAAGGCATGTTGCTATCTGGGGCGGAGTCGTCGGGTGGCAACCTATACGCTTAAGCAACCACAGAAGGATCGGAGTTTGGGCGCCGTCCACCATTTGTGCTTCCAGCAAACAGTTTCTCGGGACTCACACGCCTATGCTGCGAATACGTTGTGGGAACAGTGAGGAGGGACTATGAAAATGTCGAATGCACCAGAATCTTGGTTCAGTAGAAATGGCCAATGGATTTGGCCGTTAGGTATGAGCATCATGCCGATCCTAGTGTTGCTGCTTATGTCGTCGCTCGGGGTTACGATTGCAGCATGGGTTCAAATAGTGAATTATGTCGTCAGCTGTCTCGGGCTGTGCATCAGTGGCATTCAGGCGCGCCTTACTGGGACGGTGTCAGCGCAAGTTTTTTGCTATCTGGTCGCTGTGGTCGGATGTACTATGGCGATTTGGCGGCTGGTACATGACTAAAGAATTGACGTGGACAATTTGGGGCGACAGCTTATGCGAAGTGCCATCGCTGGGCTGAGCTGGAAAACATACTTGTCGCGGCCCCCCGAAGGCACCGCGCGAGCGTGCCGAATCAATACATGAGCCGAAAAACTACGGCGCTGACATATCAACGCTGGCGCGGCTGAGCGAGCGAGACGAAATCTGCCCTATTTCAATACGAATACCTTTTTTACGAAGGATACGGTGCTCCGTTTGACTGTCGGCATAAAAGGTAGCTACAGGTCGTGCGTTCTAGAATTTGCATTACCAGCCGATTTCAATTAGGTCCCATGGCGCCTCCAAAAATCCGCCGGCGTGACGATGGGATATCGATCCGCCAGCGCCAACAAATCTTTGTTCCCTGTAATGAGATACTGCACTTTCGCTGCCAGCAGCGTAAGTAATACGGGCTGATCAGCGGAATCGCGCAAACTTGCGTCTTGCGCGCCTTCTGGCTCGACTACATCGGCTAATAACATAAAACTATCGGCTAGGTCGCGAATTTGCGCCGGTGTCATGCCTACCCTAGGCAACCGCGGTAGAACCCGGACCATCTCGTCTAAGATGTAGTGCGACAGTGCCACCTCCAACCCGCCTTGGCGCCAAGCCGCAACGATGCGCCCAGGCACGCTGCTCGGGTAAGCCAAGCCCGATACCAGCACATTAGTATCAAGCACAACACGTAAACCAGCCATCAGCACCGCTTCCGCTCAGCGGCCACCGCGGCATCAATCTCCGCCTGACCTTCCTGAACCGGCACGCCGGCATAGGCTTCGGCGATTCGGCTGCTAAGCGCATCGAAGCGGTCCTGCATACGCCGGATGCGGGCGAATAATTCGGCGTCGACGAGCGCTGCGACCGGCTTGCCGTCCTTATTAATAACGATACTGTCGTTGCGATACTGTACCTGATTGAGCATTTCGCCCAAATTTTGTCGGAAATTCACGGCATTGACTTCGGTAATCATCGCACCCTTCATTGCCACATTGACCATAATGATCATTATGGTAAAAAATAAGTATGGTGTCTAGCTTTGAATCAGTCACCATCGCCTCGGCGAGTGAGCCAAGGCGATTACGCTGCGAAATAGTGAACAGGGTGGGTTGCAGTGACGGTGCCAAAAAGGCAAGACTTGGCCCATGGCGAACGAACGTGATGCTCGTCAAAGCCTAATCCGCCCGGCGAGAGCCAGCATCATCGACCGACTGACTGCGCGTTTTGGCTCATCGGTGACTCGACAGCCGCTTTTCAGTGGCTTACGTCTGCAGCAGCTGCACAATTTCACGAAGCCGAGTTCGGTATAGTGCTAGCTTGCGCTCACTGCGCCCGAGGGGGGACGGCTTTGACAGCAGCGCGCCGAACACTTGCAGCGCAACACGTACTGTCATCGCTTGCCAGCTCGGTTCTTGAGGTTCCCGAGAATTCTATAGATATCATCCGTTTACGAAAAAACCGTTCCGCAATCGAGTTTGAGGCGCAGACTATAAATCCTTATCCTGCCTGGGGTATCTGCGGCTTTGCGGAACAAATCTGGAGCATCAGCTGGACTTCCCAATCAGCACTTCCACCAAGATATGCAACCGTGTTGCACGGTAAGCCATGCAGCTTGCCGTGAGTGGCCGCCAGCGCCGCTCGATTGCGTATTTCGGCGAACGTGATCAGCAATTTCGGTTGAAAGTGATCAGTGGTTCCGATCGATGGTGATCGCTGATCACCGGTTCCCGAAACGAGCGATCATCTTGCCGAAACGGGTGATCACGTTCCCGGAGCGAACCGAAACAGCTGATCACGCGAACGAAATGAGATGGCCGCTCCGGCTCGGCGGTGGTGTTGCGCATATGATCAACGACGGGCGTTAGCCTTGTCTCTTTTTAGGGGACAGGTTGATGCCGGCACATCGGATGAGCATGCGCAAACTGAAGGAAGTACTGCGGCTGAAGTGGGCGTGATGCCTATCGCACCGCCAGATCAGCCGGGCGATCGGCATCAGTGTCGGCGCCATCTCGGCATACGCCGCACGCGCCAGCGCGGCGGGCCTCGACTGGGCTGCCGTCGAAGCGCTCGCCGACGACGAGCTCGAGATCAGGTTGGAGCTGCCTGCGCAGACGGCGGTCTCGACCCGAAGGGTTGAACCGGACTACGCGGCGATGCACCGTGACCTGCGCCGTAAGGGCGTGACGTTGCAACTGCTCTGGGAAGAATACGTTGAGGCCCACCCCGGCCAGCGCACCTACCGCTATACGCAGTTCTGCCAGCGATACAAGGACTGGGCCGCAGTGCTGAAGCGCTCGATGCGCCAACAGCACCGTGCCGGCGAGAAGCTGTTCGCCGACTTCGCTGGGCAAACCGTGTTGGTCCTCAGTCGCGATGGCGGTGTCGCGTTCAAAGCGCACGTCTTCGTGGCCGTGCTCGGCGCGTCGAACTACACGTACGCATGTGCGACGCGTTCCGAGACGATGTCCGACTGGATCGGCAGCCTGATCGACGCGATGGAATTCTACGGCGGCGTTCCCGAGCTGCTGGTGCCCGACAACCCCAAGGCGCTGATCGCCAAAGCCGATCGCTACGAACCGGTGCTGGGCAACACCACGCAGGACTTCGTGAACCACTACGCGAGCGCCATGTTGCCGGCGCGACCGTGCAAACCGCAGGACAAGGCGAAGGTCGAGGTCGGCGTACAGATCGTAGAGCGCTGGATCCTCGCACGGCTTCGCAATCACCGGTTCTACAGCCTGGCCGAACTGAACAAGGCGATCGGCCAGCTGATCGCCGATCTGAACCAACGGCCGTTCAAGAAGCTCGACGGCAACCGCCGCGAATGGTTCGAGCGGCTCGACAGAGCGGCGCTGCGCCCGTTGCCGACCCGTCGATACGAGATCGCGAACTTCGTGAAGTGCCGCGTCAACATCGACTACCACGTCGAAGTCGATCACCACTATTACAGCGTTGCGCACAGCCTCGTGCGTCAAGAGGTCTACGCCCGCGTCACCCGCCACGGTGTCGAGATCTTGCACCGTGGCAAACGCGTTGCCGCTCACGTCCGCAGTAGACTCCGGAACAAGCATACGACGTTGCCCGAACACATGCCGGCGGCGCACCGCGCCCACATGGAATGGACGCCCAAGAGATTGCTGAACTGGGGCGCCTGCATCGGTCCCGGTGCCGAGGCGATCGCCAAACACTTGCTGACCAACCGGCCGCACCCCGAGATGGGGTACCGCGCGTGCCTCGGACTGCTGTCGCTCTCGCGCAAGTACGGCAAGGACCGGCTGGAAGCCGCCTGCCAGCGGGCACTCGTGATCGGTTCGCCAACCCGTCGATCCATGCTGTCGATCCTTGAATCCGATCTGGACCGACAGCCGATGCTCCCGATTTCTCTCACCGAATGGCATGCGCCCGATCACGAGAACGTGCGCGGACCCGACTATTACCACTGACCGAAGGAGGTCGCGATGTTGATGCAGCAAACCTTAACCCAGCTCAAATCCCTGAAGCTCGACGGCATGGCTCGCGCGTTTGAGGAACAGGCGGCGTTGACCGCCAGCGCCAGCCTGTCGTTCGAAGAGCGCTTCGGCATAGTCGTCGAACGAACTCGCCTGGCGCGATACACGGCGGCTCGAACGGCTGCTGAAGTCTGCCAAACTCAAGAATTCCCAAGCCTGCATCGAGGACATCGAGTACCGGCAGAGCCGCGGTATCGACAAGAGCGTCGTTGCTGCACTCGCCAGCTGCGACTGGATCCGCAATGCGCAGAACCTCATCCTGACGGGGCCAACCGGCGCTGGGAAAACGTGGATCGCTTGTGCGTTCGGGCAACAGGCCTGCCGACAAGGATTCTCTGTGTCGTACGTCCGTGTTGCCCGCCTGTTCGAGGAATTGAAGATCGCCCATGGCGACGGCAGCTTCACGCGGCAGCTCGCGCAGCTCGCCAAGATGGACGTCTTGCTGCTCGACGACTGGGGGCTGCAGGATCTAGATCAGACCGCCCGAAATGATCTACTTGAAGTACTCGACGATCGCGTTGGCACCCGCTCCACGATCATTACCAGCCAACTACCACTGGAACACTGGCACGCATGGTTGCAGGACCCGACGCTTGCCGACGCGATCCTCGATCGGCTCGTCCATCAGGCCCACAAGCTGCCATTGAAGGGTGAATCGATGCGAAAGACCAGTGCCAAGCAATCCTCCGCATCCTGATCATGATCACCTTCGTTATAATTCATTGACCGCGCAACACCACCTTCCAAACTGATCACGTTCGCCGAAACGGCTGATCACCATCACCGAAATCCGCACGCTCGATCATCACACTTGCGCCGAGGTGGAGGCTTCGGTGCTCGGTTGCTTGCCGGCTTCGCTAATGGGCCTATGGGTGACGATAAAAGGCCGGTACACGATGTCAGTGTCCTTAATTTTAAAGATGCCATGAAATGGCTTTAGCTGGTTCGGGTCAAACTCTTTACCCTTCGCATTAGGGCTGGCGATAAAGTACCCTTCATGCCATTTCAATTGGCTCAAATCAAGCTCTTCCCAGCCGCTAGGATTGCCGATTTCAATGCACTTATTTTTATGTCCGGCGGCTTTATTGTCACCCGTGGTAAGCATCACGTGGAAAGGCTCGCTTTCTACTTCTATGTGGCGGGGTTTGGCTTCTTTGGTTTGTTTAGCTGCGAAGAAGCCGAGAGTGTGTCCGGGTGGCACGTTTCTCAATTCATTGGCATTGTTTATCCGTGTATCGGACAATGTGACCAAATCTGTCTTAGCATCCACCGATTTATACCGATTTTTAGGGATGACCCCTGCTTTAAACGCACAGTCCTTGACCGCATCCCAGCATACGTTGCCTTTACTCGTCAAGGCTTCATTTTCTTTTTTATGCAGTGGATCACCATTCGAATCGCGTTCTGCGGAACGCCTGGCATAATCCGCTGCCAGATTGCAGTAGTACTCGCTACGCTGTTCTGGTGTCAAGTTGGAAAGATTCGGTCCCAAACTCGGCAAGCAACTTGTTATACAACTGTGCACCCCAGAGAGCACTGACTGACCGATCGATTGTCCTTGAGTCTCTTCCGCTGAGACAGACCCATTGGTTTCAGTGCTTGAGCTTCGGCTTAGGCAACACAGCCCCGAGAGCGCCGAGGAAGTAGATCGAGGGGTTCCCTGCAAGGGAGCCGTTGAGCGCTGCGAAATGCTGGGTGGCGCGGACGATGTGCTAGCGCCTACATTAATGGAAGAGAGGGGTATCCGATGGTCCATCGTAACTCCTATTTAGGGTGGTGGCTCACCACTCGAATGTAGGCGGTGAATTGGCATCGCCCTGTCCGACTCACGAAAGATCCCCCGGATAAACGAAGCATGCGGTCGACAGCGACAAACATCTTGGCCGGCCTATTGCCTCATGGGATGATGTTACTCCCGGGTAATTGTCACTCTCCAATTATTTTTCGATGAAGGCTGGCGCTGCTACGCAGCGCCAGCCTTCATCGCGTCGGCATCGCCAAGTATTCTGGCTACCAGTTCTCTGGCGCGGTCTAATCGCCATGCCTTCACACGGCGCTGCAGGGTACGTAGCTGTGTGCTGGAATACATTGCCGGTGCCATGGTGACGAGACGCTCATGTAGCTTCTTGGCCGTGATGCCGGGCTCGGTTTCCAGCCATTGCTGTATCGTCGGCCACGTATGCTCGAATGGATCTTCCCGGCTGCGCCAAGTGTGAGGCACGCGCGCCTTTCGATGATGCGTTGGTCTTACCTCGCCTTCCTGCCACGCTGTCCCAAGGCTCGCCAGGAAATCCGCAAGGGGAGCACGAGCCGGTGTGGTTGCCTGCGTCGGCATCGTGCCGGATTCCCTACATTGTGCGATGTGCTGCTGCGCTTCGCGCATTCGACTCAAAAGCTCCAGTGGATCGAGCGCTCGAAACTGAGCACGTAGTCTGCGTTTGGTTGCCTGCGGCACCGACGCCGAACTCAACACGCGCTCCGATCAGAACGGCGGTACCGCTCGCCGACCGCCTCTATCAATTCTCGTCGTGTTCTCATGCTGAGCCTGCCCGCCATCAGTCGCCCCGCTAGCATTCTGACGGGTAACACATTACATGAGGCAACAGGCTCCGCCCGATAGCAAAAAACCTGAGTCAATGCGCCGGCCATTCTGCTCGACGCTATCCACATGCGGGTTCAGCCGCAGATTAATGTGGCGCACTTCTGAACCAAGGTACACTGTCCTGGATTCGCGCCCGGGCCGGCTCAGAGAACTGGTTGGTTTCCATAAAGCGGGTGATTTCACTCCTCGCTATATTCCATTGACGATCGTCTAAGTTATTTAGCGAACCCTCGAACCGAAGTCTGCTAAGCACGTCGCATAAGGCGGCTTCGCCCGCGCCATTCAGTAGGCTCAAGCTCTGCTGCCAGATCCACTTTACCAGTGCATCGTCCAGATTGTCGGTGCACATTAGTAGGCCGAGTGCGACCTGTGCGCGCTGCGCCGGCAATACGCGCAGCAATGCCGGCTCCAGTAACTGGAGTTCGTGTGCGTGGTGCTCGCGCGGTAAATGCGTCAACCCCTCTGGAAGATAGCTTAGCGCAACGCTCAACTGCTCGTCAGGTAGCGACAGCGCCACATCACGCAGCTGCGTGTACTGTGCGAGCTGCTCCGCTTGCGGCAAAAACAATATGAAACTTGCTAACATGCCAACCGATGCGCCTTGATGAGAGGGCGGCAGCTGCAACGCGTGTTCGCGTAACACCGCATACAGCCCAGGGAGGCGGTCGTCGCCTCCCCCAAAGTGAATCATTCGCAGACACAATACCGGGATCAGCTCCGCTTGCTCGGACACCCTCAAGGACCCAAGCCGAGCCACGAGCGCCTGATAACGCTCGACAAACTCAGCTGAGCCAAACAACAACGACTCCAAACTGTCAGCGAGTTCCGTCCAGACATTGTCCTCCTCGGGCGCACGCCGCTGCGCCATCGCGTAAGCGAAGTCGAATAATTCATCCCGATGGCTCCAATGAAAATCGCGCAATGAGTGCAACAACAGCGCTTTTTGTATCTGTACGCCATCCTTCGGAATGCGCTGCGCCGCCGCGTACATGCGCTTGAAGGCTTCGCCGCGCTCGCGATACGGCAACGCTTCCAACCGCTGGCGCAACGCCTCAATCGGCTCGACGTGCTGCGCCGGATCGGCGAGCGTGCCCTCCATCTCATTGAGCAGCTGGTTGACTGACGCGAGACTGACGACTTGGTTGGCTCGTTGCCAGTAGCGGTGGACTACGCGCCGACTGTGCATCGCATGATACGTACGACGATCGACTGCTGAAAAATTCTCCACGTCTTGAACGGGCACGTAGTCACCGATCTGCTGAATCAGTTCGGACGGCAGGTCATGATAGGTCGTGGGCCGGCTGGCCGACGGGCTCGCCAGTCCACCGCTTGCTGGTCTCAATGTCGGCGGGGGGGCCGACGCAGCAGCTTGCGGGCACGACTCCAACGCACGCATGTAGACTTGGTAGTCGTTCAAAGCGGCATTCAGATCAAAGTCCATCGGTAAGCTCGGCAATCGATAACAAGAAACGGCGCGGTACGAAGCGAAGCCGCACGGCAGGTTAGCTAAAAGTGGGAAACTGAGCACAGCGATGGGCTGTAAACGCCATGTTCTTGGCGGATAGTGCTATGCCCATATGCAGCAGCTATTACATCGTCTGTTGGTAACGCACACTGCTGAAGAAGCTCGTGTGAAGCTGGCAATGGTAAGCAGCACGCAGCCGAAACAACGTGCGGAGCGAATAAGTGATGGTGCAGGTTGAGTTACATTCCACCATCCCGGACCGCACCGTACACACGTAGCTTGGAGCGCGCGAAGCTTGTCCATTTCGCATAGGTCGTTGGTAAAGATAGAGAAATTTATTACACAATCTTTACATAAAGGCCGCATGAAAGCGGGTACCCGTGGACACACCTGTGCACGTAGCAAGCCCTTTCCAATAGATCGCGTTGCGATATCATTAGTAAAATAAAAAAGATAAAGAGAATCGTTCCGCTCTAGATCCCAGATGAAAGAGCTTACAAAGTTATGCTTCTCTGCGATGCCGCGGACCGTGAGTAGAGAAGTCGGCTTGGCAGGGTTGCTTCAAACTCGCATACCTTCGCCTTCTCAAAGATGATTGGCTGTTGTGATGTTATTGCCGCCCCATTCGCGCCCTTATCCAATCGACAACTGACCGGTGACAGCGACTGCCACCCGGCGCGATCAACGGCTTTGGGTCAGTTGGATCCTTCCGACCATATCAACGGTGGCAGGGCAGGGTCAAGGTTAAGTCGTGGTTCAGGCGCCAGTTTGGCGCGTTCGTCGCGGACGTGAGCCTGTGTTGGTAATCACAACTGTTCCTGTTTGCTCAACGTCTTGTTCAACAACTCTGAAGGTATAAGAAGTCGCGGCGTAATCGCGCCGACTTTCACAAGTCGGGTTGGGTCTTCTGGTCGATAGTCTCAGACTATGTCCACTCTTTCACAAGCTCGGGACGCCATGCCTTCACGATGGCTTCGAACTGCGGGCCGTAGCCGAGCGTGTCGGGGTAGTTGTTCGCGCCCCTTTCACTGCGGGTGCCGCAAGTGCGCTACAGATCTTCAACGTGACGCTCGTCTAAGCCTAATCCGCCCGGCGAGAGCCAGCATCATCGACCGACTGACTGCGCGTTTTGGCTCATCGGTGACTCAACAGCCGCTTTTCAGTGGCTTACGTCTGCAGCAGCTGCACAATTTCGCGAAGCCGATCTCGATATAGCTCGGTCAGTGCCAGGTTGCGCTCGTCTCGCCCCAGTGGGTACGGCTCTGACAGCAGCGCGCCGAACGCTTGCAGCGCAACGCGCACCGTCATCGCTTGCCCGGTGGTCAGGTGTGTTCCATTGAGCGTTATGCTCGGTTCTTGAGTCATTCGTCAGCTTCGTCCTCGTTGGCAAACCACGACCATTGTTTTTTAGTTTAGCAAGTAGACAGCGTTGGCACCGCGCGGTCTGCGTCCACGGCTCACATGCGTGGCGAACCACCACGACACTATAGCGCCTTTGATGCGTTGCGCCCCCATGACGCTTTCCCGTAACACCTCACGCCATAGGTTGTGCGATATCGGTCGGTTTATTAATTCGTGCCAGATAAAAAGCGTCTTCTATCGATATAGTATACCTGTATATCCATACAGTATTTCGTTTTCCATGGGTCAAGCTTTGCCCTTTTCGCCCCAGTCACTGCACCCGACGCTGTGGCGGGGCGCTGAACTTGCGCGCGCGAGCGAGCGCCGCATCGATACCGGCTACACCACGCTCAATGCCGAGTTGCCCGGTGGCGGCTGGCCGCAAGGTGCGCTAATTGAGCTGCTTATTTCGCAACCCGGTATTGGCGAGTTACGCTTGCTCGCGCCGGCGCTGCGCACACTGCAACCGCGTGCCATCGTATTAATCAATCCGCCGCACACCGTGCAACCATTAGCGCTGCGCTATTGGGGCCTGGACAGTATCCACTGGTGTGTGCTGCGTGCGCCGAAGACGGCCGATGCGTGCTGGGCGGCCGAACAGGCGCTGCGCACCGGCTCATGCGGCGCGGTGCTGCTTTGGCTTACTAGCGTATCCGCCGACGTGCTGCGCCGGCTGCACCTGGCCGCCCAGCGCGGCGCGGCGCTCTTTTTCTTGCTGCGGCCGCTGTGCGCGTCGCGCAGTGCTTCGCCCGCGCCACTGCGTGTGGCGCTCGCGCCCGCCAGTGCAGGCGTGCAGGTGACGCTACTGAAGCGTCGTGGTCCGACGCATGACACGCCCCTCGATATCCCGCTCATTCCTTCTCCCATCTTATTAAGTTGCCATGGCCGTGTGGATCGGCGTGCATCTGCCTTACCTGCTACTCGAAGTGTTTCACCCGCGTGGGTATCCGCCTGACGCGCGTGGGTGCGTGGTGCTGGAGCAAGACCGCGTCGCGCATTGCGATGAAAGGGCACGCATGCTGGGCATTCGCGCCGGCATGCGCCGCGGCGGCGTGCTGGCGCTTGCACCGCACGTGCGCGTGCACGAGCGTGATCGCCTACGCGAAGCGGCGCTACAGCACAGCGTCGGGATGGCGATGCTGCGCTTTACCCCTCATGTCGTGGTGACCGACGAGGCGTGCGTGCTGCTGGACGTGAGCGCAAGCCTGCGGCTTTTTCGGGGTATCCGGGCACTGCGCCGCGATGCGCGCGCGCTCATTGACGCGCTGTGCGTGTCGGCTCAGTGGGCGGTGGCGCCCACCGGCTATGCAGCGTGGCTGTTGGCGCGCTCCGGAGGCGGCTATGCGCTGTCATTAGAATCGTTGGAACGTGTGCTCGGACGCCGGCCGTTGAACGTACTGCCGTCCGCGCGACGCTACGCTGATTGGTTCGACGGCTTAGGCTGCCGCACGATTGCCGACGTGTGCCGTCTACCGCGTGCGGGCCTGAACAAGCGGTGCGGCACGGCACTGCTCGAAGCGCTTGACCGCGCGCGCGGCTTGGCACCCGAAGGGTATGCGTGGCTGCAGGTGCCGCCCCAATTTGATGCGCGTATTGAGCTGCCGGAGCGCATTGAACAGACTGACGCGCTGCTGTTTGCTGCGCGCCGACTGCTTGTGCAGATGACCGGGTGGCTGATCGCGCAACAGCTGGTGGTGGTGCGCCTGACAGTGAGGCTGGAGCACGAGCGTGGCCGAGCGCCGCTCACGCCCAGCGTGCTGGACATCGCGCTGGCCGAGCCGACTTGGCACGACGCGCACCTGGTGCGGTTGCTCAAAGAGCGGTTCGCGCGTACCCCGCTCGTCGCGCCGGTCATCGCGTTGCGGCTGCTCACCCAAGAGGTGCGCGCTGCGCAGCCGCACAGTGACACGCTCTTTCCCGAGCCGGGCGGCACACCGACCGACCATGCGAGATTGCTTGAGTTGCTGACCGCGCGTTTGGGCCGCGAGAACGTGCTTTATGCGCAGCCGCTTGCCGATCATCGCCCGGAGGTGGCCGCCCGCTGGGTGCCCCTGGATGCATTGCGCCAGGCGGCAGGCGAGCCGCCCGCGTTGCCGCGTCCCGTGTGGCTACTAAAGGAGCCCCTTGAGTTGATGGTGCGAGACCACCGGCCATTTTACGGCACGCCGCTGCGTCTGGTGTCACCGGCCGAGCGCATTGAAGCGGGCTGGCATGATCAGCAAGGGGTCGTGCGCGACTATTACGTCGCGCAGTCTGCCGAGTCGGTGTACTACTGGGTCTATTGTGAATGGATCGGCGCGCGCGAGCACAGCACGCTACGCTGGTTCTTGCACGGCTTGTTTGGCTAATCCGATGGAGAAGCCAGCAAACGCTTCGCTGCCCGAGTATGCGGAGTTGCAATGTGCGTCGAATTTTTCGTTCCTGTACGGTGCATCGCATCCCGAGGAGTTGGTCGCCCGCGCCGCGCAACTCGGTTACACGGCGCTTGCCATCACCGACGAGTGCTCGGTGGCCGGTGTCGTGCGCGCGCATTTGGAAGCGAAAAAGGTGGGGCTGCCGCTGATCGTAGGCGCGCAGTTTCGCTTAGCCCAAGGCCAGGCTGCCCCTGCCATGGCCCTGAGCGCGCTGGCTATGAATCGCGACGGCTATGGCAATCTGTGCGAGTTCATCACGCTCGGCCGCATGCGCGGCGACAAAGGCACGTATCGGTTGTCCTGCGATGACCTCGCCCACGCTGACGCAGTTGATCGGCATGGGTGCGCGTTGTCGCATTGTCTGGTGATTCTCCATCCGGACTATCCGGCGCACGAAGCGCAGCTGACGTGGGCCGCGCCACACTTTGGCTCACGCATAGCCGTCGCGCTCACGTTGCACGCGCAGGCGATGGACGATCTGCACCGCGGAGTCGTGCAACGCGTGGCGGCCCGACATGGTGTGCGGGTGGTGGCCACTGGGGCGGTGCGCATGCACGTGCGCTCGCGTAAGCCGCTGCAAGATGTGGTCACCGCGATTCGGCTGGGTCAGAGCGTGTCGGCATGTGGCTACCATTTGGCGCCCAATGCGCAGCAGCACTTGCGTGCACGACTGCGGCTGGCCAATGTGTACCCGCGCGACACGCTGGAGGCCACCGTTCATCTGGCCCGCCAATGCACCTTTTCGTTGGATGAACTGCGCTATGAATACCCGGAAGAGCTTGTTCCCAACGGCCATTCGGCAACGACGTATTTGCGTGAGCAGGCCTATTTAGGCGCGCACCGGCGCTTCCCAAACGGAATACCGATGACGGTGCAGCAGCAGCTTGAGCACGAACTGGCGCTGATTGCGACGTTGCGCTACGAGCCGTACTTTTTAACGGTGTACGACATCGTGCACTTTGCGCGCAGCCAAGGCATTCTTTGTCAAGGCCGGGGCTCGGCGGCCAATTCCGCCGTGTGCTACTGCCTCGGTATCACAGAAGTGGATCCGGCGCGCTCAAATCTGCTCTTTGAGCGCTTCGTGAGTCGTGAGCGCAACGAGCCCCCGGACATCGACATCGACTTTGAGCACCAACGTCGCGAAGAAGTCATCCAGTACCTGTATCGCAAGTATGGACGCGAGCGCGCGGCGCTCACGGCGGCGGTGACCACCTATCGGCCGCGCAGCGCGCTACGAGACGCGGGCAAGGCGCTGGGCATCGATCCGCTGATTGTCGATCGCGTCGCGAAATCGCACCAGTGGTTCGACACGAGCGCACAGCTGCTCAAGCGCTTTGAAGACGCGGGGCTGGACACGTGCGCACCGATCATTGAGCAATGGGCGACGCTTGCGGCCACGTTGCTTGGATTTCCCCGGCACTTGTCGCAGCACAGCGGTGGCTTTGTAATCAGCCGCGGCAAACTCAGCCGGCTCGTGCCAATTGAGTCCGCGGCGATGCCTGATCGTTCGGTGATTCAATGGGATAAGAACGACATCGACGCGCTGGGGCTGCTGAAAATCGACATTCTGGCGCTGGGCATGCTGTCGGTGATCCGGCGCGCGCTGGCACTCGTTGCTCACCAGCGCGGCGAGCCGTTTGAGCTGCACGATATCCCCGCCGAGGATGCGGCCACCTACGAGATGATCAGCCGTGCCGATACTGTCGGCGTATTCCAGATCGAATCGCGTGCGCAGATGAGCATGTTGCCCCGCCTGCGCCCGCGCTGCTTTTACGACTTGGTTATCGAAGTGGCGATCGTGCGCCCCGGTCCGGTGCAAGGCGGCATGGTGCACCCGTATCTGCGTCGGCGCGAAGGCGTGGAGCCCGTCACGTACCCGAGTGAAGCGATGCGAACGGCGCTAGCGCGCACGCTCGGGGTGCCGATTTTTCAAGAGCAAGTGATGCAAGTGGCGATGCTGGCCGCCGGCTTTACTGCGGGGGAAGCAGATCAATTGCGCCGTGCCATGGCCGCTTGGCGCAGCCAAGGCGGCCTTGAGCAGTATTACGAGCGCATCGTGCACGGCATGGTCACGCGCGGCTACGATCGGGCGTTCGCCGAATCAATCTTCGCGCAGATCCAAGGTTTTGGTGAGTATGGCTTTCCGGAAAGTCATGCGGCCAGCTTCGCGCTGCTTGTGTACGTGAGCGCGTGGCTCAAATGTCATGCGCCGGCCGCGTTTCTATGCGCGCTGCTGAACAGCCAACCGATGGGCTTTTATACGCCGTCACAACTGGTGCAGGATGCGCGCCGGCATGGCGTTAAGGTGCTGCCAGTGGATGTGACCATAAGCGACTGGGACAGCACGCTGCAAGGACACAGTCTTGAGGCGCCGGTGCGGCTGGGCCTGTCGCTGATCCGCGGCTTGGCAGAGGACGCGGCCGCGCGCATCGAACTGGCCCGTGCGGTGCGGCCCTTTGCAGATGTGACGGATCTGGCGCGGCGCGCGCAGCTTACGCGGCGCGATCTGCAGGCTTTAGCCAGCGCCAACGCACTGGCGAGCCTTGCGGGCAATCGCCGCGCGGCGTTGTGGCACGCGCTCGCCGCGGTGCCTGACAAGGATCTGCTGCGTGCAGCTAGCGATGACGATGTGACACCGGCGTTTGCGCCGCTCACGCCGGGGCAAGCCATTGCGCACGACTATCGCGCGCTGGGCCTGACGCTCGAGCGGCATCCGCTGGCGCTGCTGCGCGCACAATTACTTCAGCGTCGCTTGCTGCCGGCCGTAGTCTTGCAACGCTATCGCGACGGGCAACTGGCGCGCGCGTGCGGCCTGGTGACGGTGCGCCAGCGCCCCGGCACGGCAAAAGGCGTGCTGTTTGTGACGCTTGAAGACGAGAGCGGCCACACGAACGTGATTATTTGGCCGTCACTACTAGAGCGCCAGCGCAAGGAGGCGCTGGGTGCGTCGCTGCTTGCCGTCTATGGCGTCTGGCAACGGCAAGGCGAGGTGACCCATTTAGTCGCCCAGCGCCTGGTGGATCTGTCGCATTTACTGGGTTCACTGGTGACAACGAGTCGCAACTTTTGTTGACATCCCATCTTAGTTGAAGGCTTTACCGTGGCCAAACATAAGCAGCGTTGCATCAGTCAGCCCGCACAGGCTGCATCGGAACATCAATTGGCACGCATACCAACCATGCTTGGGGCCGCCTCACTCTTTATCTAGTATGCCGTGCTTCGCCGGATCGGCGGCGCGTTCGCACTCGCGTACAACGCGCAGCGAATGTCGTTCAAGGTACTGATTTTCGATCACACGCAATACGCTATGTCACCAGTGGTTTGGGATAGCCCCATTTGCTATTTGAACGAACTTGAGGCGGGCAATACTGCGCAAACCGGTGCGGGTCCACTTATGCGCGAGAGTCGGTGTACGAATGACCCAACGTCAGTGGGACTATGGCTCGACTATGAACAGGTATTCCGTCAGCGTGGTTTTGCTCGGGTCGATATTATAAAAATTACAGGGAATGGCGGCGGGGCACAGGCGCTGAAGGCGTGCTTGAGCATGGGCCGACGCTTAGCGAGCGCAGCTTCAGTGAGACTGACATCGCGAAGATTGCCGGTAATGGCGGCGGTGCTCAAGCGCTTGAGGCGGTTGTCATGCACGGGTCAACGCTTTGCGAGCGTGGCTACAGCCGGACCGATATTGTAAAGATTGCCGATAACAATGGCGGTGCCCAGGCGCTCAAAGCGGTGTTCGAACATGGACCAGCGCTCACGCAAGCAGGACGTTCGAACGAGGATATTGTGGATATGGCTGCGCGCACAGGCGCGGCCGGCCAGATACGAAAGTTGGCTGCACAGTTGTCGGGGCGGCAATAGGTGCAGCGGTCAGCCAACATTGAAGGCACGCGACAATCCGATATGCGGTCACAGCGCCGCGATCACGGCATGGTTACCGGTCGTCACCTGATGACCTACCGAGGCGGGCGGGCAGCGTTAGCGACCCGATGCGACAGTAGGCATCTTACCATTTCCTAGATCGGCGAACCTCAGCGAGGCAGTAAGAAGGCGCCAAGGCGACCGTGCTTCGTTTTTCAGGTCGGCCTTTCTGATTTGACAAAGCTACTTGGTCGTAGTCACTATAATTTGAATGACCGAATTGAAATTTCGTCAAAAATGAAGATACTTGGCCACAGTAGGGTTATAGCGGCATTATCCTCGGTTAGAGATTTGTCAAAGCAAATCAATAGCAAAGCTATCTCGCAGAGTTTGCGAAACCCCGTACTTCAAAGTTTGCGGCACCTGCGTGATCCTAAAAAAGAGAATTATTCTGGTTTTCGTGTCAGCCAGATGTCAATAAATGGTGCCGATGCACAGCGGAAAAACCATTTTGGCGACAAGAAAATAGTAAGTAATTTTTGGCAGAAACCTAGCAATGTGTCTGACCAGAAGCGCGACGCTCTTATAGAGAAAGCCAATGATTTTCTAAGGCGGTTAGATGATGTAGAGAACGTCGCTCATGGATCAGTCAATGCCACCCTCAGAAAATTGAACAATCATAGTCGAGGTATGAGAGCAGAGCAACAATATGAGGCGGAGAGACTGCATGACAACATTAAGGAAAGCATTAAATTAACGAGAGGCAAGATTCAGGGAATTCTGCAAGAAAACAATTTGCTGCCCCACCATAAGGCAACATCGGGAAAAACGAAATTATCTAAAAGTCAGTATGATAAAATAATAAAACATTTTGATTCTATTGGGGAGGATATTCAGTCTAATTTAAAATCGACAAAAAGCAGACTTGATGAGATAGATAAAGTATAAAATTTCTTAGTAATGTCATGGATCATTAATCGGCGAGTCGCATGGTCAGGCTGCATCAGTCTTTTCCATACGCCTCGCCAAATGGGCGTTATCTCATCGCCGGCCTAGCCGTGCCTTGATCCAATCGACGATGGGTCGCCGACGACGCTCGCCATCTGTGTGACCAGCCGCCTTCCGTCGGTCAGGATCTTCCCACCATGTCACCGGTAATGGGTCAGGGTCGAAGTTAAGTCGTGGCTGGGGCGCTAATTTGGCGCGTTCGTCGCGGATGCGAGCCTGTATCGGCAAAAATAACTGTTCCGGCTTGCCCAACTCCTTATGAAAAAATTTGAAGTCTAGCCACGCTTCGAGGTCAACAAGAAGCCTTTCGCGTGGGGACGGTGGAATACCGCTACTCAGATTGAGGATACGTTCCAGCGTCTCCGGAGAGTACATGTGCTTTCGGTTGCAGCGAATCCCTAAAATGATGTCGTTGAACCGGTCTTTATCCATGCTTTGGCCACCGGACGTTCGGTCGAAGGTATCAAGCGCCAGCGCCAGCGCAAATTCGGGATTGTTCCCCTCGGCCAATTTGCCGAAGGCTTCCAAAAGTCCTGCAACGATCGGCTCCTGATCCGATAGATCCAACATCGGCAGGATTTCGTACTTCCACTGTTGCAGCCTTCGATTTTGCTCAGCGGCGGTCAAGCCGGCCAGCGCTTCGGGCAACCCTGACAGCGCGTCGCCTTTGCCTATTGACAACCGCTTGGCTGCTTCGAGCATGGATTCGTAGGTAGCAAGGCGTGTGTGCTCTGGCAGCCATCGAATCGCACGACCCAGCGCCTTGCGGGGTGCCGATTGAAGATGCTCAGGAAGCGCTTCGACAAAATTGAGCAAGCGCCGATGCCGCTCTAGCACCAAGTTTCGATCCAGGCAATGAAGCAAAAACAATTGGTTGGCGAGTCTCGTGCTCAATTTCGCCTGTCCGAGGTCGTCCAGTCGCGTCATTTCGCTCAGCAGACGATCGAATCGCGTCATCAGCTCGGGCCTTGGTTTGTAGGGTCTGCCGTGAACGGCCGCCCAACTTTGCTCCCCAGTCCAATGAGAAGAGTCTAGCTGCAGTGCGAGTAGGGGTAGTATTTTGCGCCGCTCTTCCAATGGGCTATCGATCGTGCGGTTGAGAATTGCATCGAACACTGCAATCATCGACTCAGCCGGTACAACATGATAGGAGCCTAGCCCCGCGGTACTTACCACATGATAGTCAGATTCAAAATGATGAATCATCTTGTCCTGCAGCGCCTTACTGTTCGGGATTTTTAGCACCTCAGCAAAGATGTGCGTAAATGCTTCTGTCTGCTCAGCGCGAGGAAATTCATTAATTCCGGACATGGCCAGCCTGTCTAGTGCTGCCAATAGGATGTTTGAATCCGCAACGTCTCTATTGAGCTCATCCAAAAGCTGACGCAACGGTTCTATCCGAGTCTCCCTTGGGCCGTCCTTCTCACGCAACGTTTTTTTTAGAAACGCGCGAACGCGCTCCATAGGCGCGATGCTAGAAGAATTGACTGGCGCCTGCTGCTGAGCCGTAGGGGGATCCCCAGCGATGAGAAAACCGCTTGGGGGCGAGTCGCTAGGATCGCTCTTGTGCGAGTCGATGGACGCATAGATGGCGGCATTGTGAGCGTTTGGCGGTGGCGTGGTATTGAAATCCATGCTGAGCGTATCAAGAGTGGAAGAAAGCCTAAATTCGCACTGCCCCTCGGCGGATGCGAATAGGAGTGCGCCGACTATATAACGCACGGGTGAACGGTTTTTCGAATCATTGCTGATCAGGCATGCACAAAGTCGCTTTCAATGGCTTTGTCGCATCAACACAATAGGATAGAATAGCAAGCCGAAGGTCCGGTAGGCGGGACTGTGTTGGGTCAAAGACGGCTTGTCCGCTGGCTGTGGCCACGGTATCAAAGTTTTGTGCTGCTCGCTAGACGTGAAAGCAGAGATAGAGGCTTGACAGGACTGCGTCAACCTCGCGTACGTTCGCCCTCTCAAAGGTGATCGGCTGTCGTTATGTTATCGCCGAACCAGCCGTGCCTTGATCCAATCGACGATGGGTCGCCGACGACGCTCGCCATCTGTGTGAGCAGCCGCCTTCCGTCGGTCAGGATCTTCCCACCATGTCACCGGTAATGGGTCAGGGTCGAGGTTAATTCGCGGTTTAGGTGCCAATTTGGCTCGTTCGTCCCGTGCGCGAGCCTGTATCGGTAACAGCAGCTGTTCTTGCTTGCTTAATTTCTCTTTTAACAATTTCACATCCAGCCACCGTTCAAGGTCAAGGAGAAGCCTTCTTCGTGTGGACGGTGGAATACCGCTACTCAAATCGAGGACACGTTCCAATGTCTCGGGGGAGTACGTGTGGGTTAAGTTGCCGCGAATCCCTCGAATGATGTCGTCGAAACGGTCTTTATCCATGTTCTGGCCGCCGGACGTCCTATCGAAGGTATCAAGCGCCAGCGCCAGCGCAAATTCGGGATTGTTCCCCTCGGCTAAGTTACCAAATGCAGCGATCAGTCCTGCAACGATCGGCTCCTGATCCGATAGATCCAACATCGGCAGGATTTCGTACTTCCACTGTTGCAACCTTCGATTTTGCTCAGCGGCGGTCAAGCCGGCCAGCGCTTCGGGCAACCCTGACAGCGCGTCGCCTTTGCCTATTGACAACCGCTTGGCTGCTTCGAGCATGGATTCGTAGGTAGCAAGGCGTGTGTGCTCTGGCAGCCATCGAATCGCACGACCCAGCGCCTTGCGGGGTGTCGCTTGAAGATTCTCGGGAAGCGCTTCGACGTAACTGAGTAAGCGCCGATGCCGCTCCAGCACAAGAGTGCGATCCAGGCAATGAAGCACGAACAACTGGTTAGCGAGTTTCGCGCTCAATTTCGCCTGTCCGAGGTCATCCAGCCGCGCCATTTCGTTCAGCAGCCGATCGAATCGCGTCATCAGCTCGGGCCTTGGTTTGTAGGGTCTGCCGTGAACGGCCGCCCAACTTTGCTCCCCGGTCCAATGAGAAGAGTCCAGTTGCAGTGCGAGGAGGGGTAGTATCTTGCGTCGCTCCTCCAATGGACCAGCGATCGTGCGGCTAAAGATTGCATCGAACACTGCAATCATCGACTCGGCGGGAACAACATGATAGGAGCCCAACCCCGCGGTGCTCACCACATGATACGCAGGTTCAAAATGATCAATCATCTTATCCTGTAGCGCCTTGCTATTCGGGATTTTTACCACCTCAGCAAAGATGTGCGTAAATGCTTCTAGCTGCTCAGCGCGAGGAAATTCATTGATTCCAGTCATGGCCAGCCTGTCTAGTACTGCCAATAGGATGTTCGGATCCGCAACGTCGCTATTGAGCCCATCCAACAGCTCACGCAACGCTCCTATGCGGACCTCACTTTCGACGTTCTTCTCACGCAACGTCTTTTTTAGAAACACGTGAACGCGCTCCATAGGCGCGATGCCAGAAGAATTGGCTGGCGCCTGCTGCTGAGCCGTATGGGGATCCCCGACGCTGAAAAAACCGCTTGGGGGCGAGTTGCTAGGACCGCTCTTGTGCGAGTCGATGGACGCATAGATGGCGGCATTGTGAGCGTTTGGCGGTGGCGTGGTATTGAAATCCATGCTAGACGTATCGAGGATGAAAGAAAAGCCTAAGGTCGCAATGCCACCCGGGCGGATGCGAATAGGAGTGCGCCGACTATATAACGCATGGATGAACGGTTTTCCGAGCCATTGCTGATCAGGCATGCACAAAGTCGTTTTCAATGGCTTTGTCGCATCAACACAATAGGATAGAATTACGGGCTGCCAAGGTCCGGTAGGCGCGACTGTGTTGGATCAGAAACGGCTTGCCCGCTGGTTCTTGCCCCGGCATCGAAGCCTTGTGCTACTCGCTAGACGTGATCTTGTTGTCTGGAAAAGGGTGGCACTAATTTGGCCAGTCGAAAACTCAATTCGCGGAACAGAAAATTGACAGTCTGAAGCGCGATTTGGCATAGTGATATAAATCAATAATTGGCGAGTCGCATGGTCAGACTACGTCAGTTTTTCCCATACGCCATCGCTAGATGAGCGTTATCTCATCGCCGGCCTAGCCGTACCTTGATCCAATCGACGATGGGTCGCCGACGACGCTCGCCGTCTGCATGACCAGCTACCTTCCGTCGGTCGGGATCTTCCCACCATGTTACCGGTAATGGGTCAGGGTCAAGGTTAAGTAGCGGCTCAGGTGCCAATTTGGCTCGTTCGTCGCGGATGCGCGCCTGTATCGGCAAAAAGAGCTGTTCCTGCGTGCCCAACGCCTTGTTAAAAAACTTCCAATCTAGCCACTCTTCAAGGTCGAGAAGAAGTATTTCTCGTGTGGACGGTGGAATACCGCTACCCAGATCGAGGATACGTCCCAGCGTCTCGGGAGAGTACGTATGCTTCGAGTTGCAGCGAATCTCTAAAATTATTTTGCTAAACCGTTCTTTATCCATACTCTGGCCGCCGGACGTCCTCTCAAAGGTATCAAGCGCCAGCGCCAGCGCAAATTCGGGATTGTTCCCCTCAGCCAAGTTGCCAAAGGCAGCGATCAATCCTGCAACGATTGGCTCTTGATCCGATAAATCCAACATGGGCAGGATTTCGTACTTCCACTGTTGCAGCCTTCGATTTTGCTCGGCAGCGGTCAAACCGGCCAGTGCTTCGGGTAACCCGGCCAATGCCTCGCCTTTGCCTATTGACAACCGCTTGGCTGCTTCGAGCATGGATTCGTAGGTAGCAAGGCGTGTGTGCTCAGGCAGCCATCGAATCGCACGACCCAGCGCCTTGCGGGGTATGGATTGAAGCTTCTCGGGAAGCGCTTCGACGTAATTGAGCAAACGTTGATGTCGGTTCAACACAAGGGTGCGATCCAAACAATGAAGCAGAAATAACTGGTTGGCTAGTTCTGCGCTCAATTTTGCCCGTCCGATATCATCCAACCGCGCCATTTCGCTCAGCAGCCGATCAAATCGCGCCGTCAACTCGGGCCTTGGATTATAGGGTCTGCCGTGAACGGCTGCCCAACTCTGTTCCCCGGTCCAATGAGAAGAGTCCAGTTGCAGTGCCAGGAGCGGCAGTATCTTGCGCCGCTCCTCCAATGGACTAGCGATTGTGCGGCTGAGGATTGCATCGAACACTGCGATCATCGACTCAGCAGGTACAACATGATAGGAGCCCAGCCCCGTGGTACTTACCACATTATAGTCAGATTCAAAATGATGAATCATTTTGTCCTGCAGCGCCTTACTATTCGGGATTTTCAGCACCTCAGCAAAGATGTGCGTAAATGCTTCTGTCTGCTCAGCGCGAGGAAATTCATTAATTCCGGACATGGCCAGCCTGTCTAGTGCTGCTAATAGGATGTTTGAATCCACAACGTCTCTATTGAGCTCATCCAAAAGCTGACGCAACGGTTCTATCCGAATCTCCCTTGGGCCGTCCTTCTCACGCAACGTTTTTTTTAGAAACTTGTGAACGCGCTCCATAGGCGCTATGCCAGAAGAATTGGCTGGCGCCTGCCGCTGAGCCGTATTAGGGTTCCCGGCACTGAAGAAACCGCTTGGGGGCGAGTTGCTAGGACCGCTCTTGTGCGACTCGACGGACGCATAGATGGCGGCATTGTGCGGGTTCGGCGGTGGCGTGGTATTGAAATCCATACTGGTCGTATTGAGAATGAAAGAAAGCCTAAGGTCGCAATGCCGCCCGGGCGGATGCGAATAGGAGTGCGCCGACTATATAACGCATGGGTGAACGGTTTTCAGAACCATTGCTGATCAGGCATGCACAAAGTCGTTTTCAATGGCTTTATCGCATTAAAAAAATAGGCTAGAATCGCGAGCCGCCAAGGTGCGGTATGCACGACTGTGTGAGTGAAAAAACGGCTTGCCCGCTGGCTGTGGCCACGGTATCAAAGCCTTGTGCTGCTCGCTAGACGTAATCTTGTATCTGGAAAGGACGGCGCTAATCTGGCCGTGCTGCAAGCGCTAAACGCTAAGCGGCCCGCGCGCATCCATGTGCGGCAAGACAAACGAAATTGTTGAATACGACCCACACGCCGTTCAACGCCTCAACACTCACAAGGACATTGCCTAGACGACTGAAAGCCCGCACGGGCTGCATCGGAGCACCAATCGGTACGCATACCAACCATGTTTGGGCCGCCTCACTCTTTATCTAGTATGCCGTGCTTCGCCGGCTCGGCGGTGCGTTCGCACTCGCGTACAACGTGCAGCGAATATCGTTCAAGGTACTGATTTTTGATCACACGCAATACGCTATGTCACCAGTGGTTTGGGATAGCCCCATTTGCTATTTGAACGAACTTGAGGCGGGCAATACTGCGCAAACCGGTGCGGATTCACTTATGCGCGAGAGTCAGTGTACGAATGACCCAACGTCAGTGGGATTATGCCGGTGACGTCTGTGTATCAGAAAGATAAACCGTTTGGTGCCCGGCTTAATCTCAGCCCGTTCGAATGTTTAAAGATTGAGAAACATTCTGGTGGTGCTGACGCCCTGGAGTTTATCTCAAATAAATACGATGCGCTTACTCAGGTACTGAGTCGGGCTGACATCCTGAAAATCGCCTGCCATGACTGCGCAGCCCATGCGCTGCAGGCGGTGCTCGACTATGAACAGGTATTCCGTCAGCGTGGTTTTGCTCGGGCCGATATTATAAAAATTACAGGGAATGGCGGTGGGGCCCAGGCGCTGAAGGCAGTCGTCGTACACGGGCCGACGCTTAACGAGTGCGGCTTCAGTCAAGCTGACATCGTGAGAATCGCGGACAATATCGGCGGGGCACAGGCGCTGAAGGCGGTGCTTGAGCACGGGCCGACGCTTAACGAGCGCGACTACAGTGGGGCTGACATCGTGAAGATTGCCGGCAACGGCGGCGGTGCTCGAGCGCTCAAGGCGGTTGTTATGCACGGGCCAACGCTTTGCGAGAGTGGCTACAGTGGAGCCGACATCGTGAAGATTGCCAGCAATGGCGGTGGTGCTCAGGCGCTGGAGGCGGTTGCCATGCACGGGTCAACGCTTTGCGAGCGTGGCTACTGCCGGACCGATATTGCAAAGATTGCCGGTAATGGCGGCGGTGCCCAGGCGCTCAAGGCGATTGTCATGCACGGGCCAACGCTTTGCGAGCGTGGCTACAGCCGGACCGATATTGTAAAGATTGCCGATAACAATGGCGGTGCCCAGGCGCTCAAAGCGGTGTTCGAACATGGACCAGCGCTCACGCAAGCAGGACGTTCGAACGAGGATATTGTGAATATGGCTGCGCGCACAGGCGCGGCCGGCCAGATACGAAAGATGGCTGCACAATTGTCGGGGCGGCAATAGGTGCAGCGCTCAGCCAACATTGAAGGCACGCGACAATCCGATATGCGGTCACAGCGCCGCGATCACAGCATGGTTACCGGTCGTCACCTGATAACCTACCGAGGCGGGCGGGCCGCATTAGCGACCCGATGCGGCAGTAGGCATCCTACCATTTCCTAGATCGGCGAACCTCAGCGAGGCAGTAGGAAGGCACCAAGGTCAACCACTTTTCGTTTCTCAGGTCGGTCCTTCCGATTTGACAAAGCGAGACGCTCGAAGCGGCTAAGCGTGCCCACGTCGTCAAGACTTCGAGCCAGCCATTGGTTGGTTGCGGCTCAAATAACTTGCCCCTCTTCGCCATGTTGAGCGCTCACGCTCATTGTCGGGTAGTCCGCTTTGCTTCGCTCAGTAGGTGAAGCGTTCGCTGTCGAGCGCAACGCGTTTGCCCTGCCATTCAAAGTACGTGTCTGTCAATGGCACGGAGTGCTTGAAATGGATAGGTGGCCAGGTGTTTGGGCTCAGCTTACCAGCCATACCCAATCTTTTGTCGATCTTGATGCGGACGAGGTCACGCAAACCAGTGCGCGCTCGCTCGTGCGAGAGGGCCGGTGTGCCGATAGTTCGGCATCGGTTTGACCCATGCCGGCGACGTCTATGCATCAAGAAGACAAGCAATCGGCTAACGGGCTTAACCTCAGCCCACTCGAACGCATAAAGATTGAGAAACATTATGGTGGTGGTGCCACCCTGGCGTTTATCTCAAATCAGCACGATGAGCTCGCTCAAGTACTGAGTCGGGCTGATATTTTAAAAATTGCAAGCTATGACTGCGCAGCCCAGGCGTTGCAAGCGGTGCTCGACTGTGGGCCGATGCTTGGCAAGCGCGGCTTCAGCCGAGCGGATATCGTCAGAATCGCGGGCAATGGCGGTGGGGCACAGGCGCTGTATTCGGTGCTTGACGTTGAGCCGACGCTAGGCAAACGTGGTTTCAGCCAGGTTGATGTCGTTAAAATTGCGGGCGGTGGCGCGCAGGCACTGCATACAGTGCTTGAAATTGGCCCGACGCTTGGCGAACGTGGTTTCAGCCGGGGCGATATCGTCACGATTGCGGGCAATAACGGCGGGGCGCAGGCGTTGCAGGCGGTGCTTGAGCTTGAGCCGACGCTTCGCGAACGCGGCTTCAACCAAGCCGACATCGTTAAAATCGCGGGCAATGGCGGTGGAGCGCAGGCGCTGCAGGCGGTGCTTGACGTTGAGCCGGCGCTTGGCAAACGTGGTTTCAGCCGGGTTGATATCGCTAAAATCGCGGGCGGTGGGGCGCAGGCACTGCAGGCGGTGCTTGGACTTGAGCCGACGCTTCGCAAGCGTGGCTTCCACCCGACCGATATTATCAAAATTGCAGGCAATAACGGTGGGGCGCAGGCACTGCAGGCGGTGCTTGACCTTGAGCTAATGCTTCGCGAGCGCGGCTTCAGCCAGGCCGATATCGTGAAAATGGCGAGCAATATTGGCGGGGCGCAGGCACTGCAGGCGGTGCTTAACCTTGAGCCAGCGCTTTGCGAGCGCGGTTTCAGCCAGCCCGATATCGTGAAAATGGCGGGCAATAGTGGGGGGGCGCAGGCACTGCAGGCAGTGCTTGACCTTGAGTTGGCGTTTCGCGAGCGCGGCTTCAGCCAGGCCGATATCGTGAAAATGGCGAGCAATATTGGCGGAGCGCAGGCACTGCAGGCGGTGCTTGAGCTTGAGCCAGCGCTTCACGAGCGCGGCTTCAGCCAAGCCAATATTGTCAAAATGGCCGGCAATAGTGGTGGGGCGCAGGCACTGCAGGCGGTGCTTGACCTTGAGCTAGTGTTTCGCGAGCGCGGTTTCAGCCAACCCGAGATTGTCGAAATGGCGGGCAATATCGGCGGGGCGCAGGCACTGCATACGGTGCTTGACCTTGAGCTGGCGTTTCGCGAGCGGGGCGTCCGTCAGGCTGACATCGTCAAGATTGTAGGCAATAATGGTGGGGCGCAGGCACTGCAGGCAGTGTTTGAACTTGAGCCGACGCTTCGCGAGCGCGGCTTCAACCAAGCCACCATCGTGAAAATAGCGGCCAATGGCGGTGGGGCGCAGGCGCTGTATTCGGTGCTTGACGTTGAGCCGACGCTTGACAAACGTGGTTTCAGTCGGGTTGATATCGTAAAAATCGCGGGCGGTGGCGCGCAGGCACTGCATACGGCGTTTGAACTTGAGCCGACGCTTCGTAAGCGCGGCTTCAATCCGACCGATATTGTCAAGATTGCAGGCAATAAGGGGGGAGCGCAGGCACTGCAGGCGGTGCTTGAGCTTGAACCAGCGCTTCGCGAGCGCGGCTTCAACCAAGCCACCATCGTGAAAATGGCGGGCAATGCCGGTGGGGCGCAGGCGTTATATTCGGTGCTTGACGTTGAGCCAGCGCTTCGCGAGCGCGGTTTCAGCCAACCCGAGATTGTCAAAATCGCAGGCAATATCGGCGGGGCGCAGGCACTGCATACGGTGCTTGAACTTGAGCCGACGCTTCACAAGCGCGGCTTCAATCCGACCGATATTGTCAAGATTGCAGGCAATAGTGGTGGCGCGCAGGCACTACAGGCGGTGCTTGAGCTTGAGCCAGCGTTTCGCGAGCGAGGCTTCGGCCAGCCCGATATCGTGAAAATGGCGAGCAATATCGGCGGGGCGCAGGCACTGCAGGCGGTGCTTGAGCTTGAGCCAGCGCTTCGCGAGCGCGGTTTCAGCCAACCCGATATTGTCGAAATGGCGGGCAATATCGGCGGGGCGCAGGCACTGCAGGCGGTGCTTGAGCTTGAGCCAGCGTTTCGTGAGCGCGGCTTCAGCCAATCCGATATTGTCAAAATCGCAGGTAATATCGGCGGGGCACAGGCACTGCAGGCGGTGCTTGAGCTTGAGCCAACGCTTCGCGAGAGTGACTTCCGTCAGGCGGACATTGTCAACATTGCGGGCAACGATGGCAGTACCCAGGCGCTGAAGGCAGTGATCGAGCATGGGCCGAGACTGCGACAGCGCGGCTTCAATCGAGCGAGTATCGTCAAAATCGCGGGCAATAGCGGTGGGGCGCAAGCACTACAAGCGGTGCTCAAGCATGGGCCAACACTGGACGAGCGCGGCTTCAATCTGACCAATATTGTCAAAATCGCGGGCAATGGCGGCGGCGCCCAGGCGCTGAAAGCAGTGATCGAGCATGGGCCAACACTGCAACAGCGCGGCTTCAATCTAACCGATATCGTCGAAATGGCAGGCAAAGGCGGCGGCGCCCAGGCGCTGAAGGCAGTGCTCGAGCATGGGCCAACACTGCGACAGCGCGGCTTCAATCTGATCGATATCGTCGAAATGGCGAGCAATACTGGTGGAGCTCAGGCGCTGAAGACGGTGCTTGAGCATGGGCCGACGCTGCGGCAACGCGACTTGAGTCTAATCGATATCGTGGAGATTGCGAGCAATGGCGGCGCTCAGGCGTTGAAAGCGGTGCTCAAATATGGGCCGGTGCTCATGCAGGCAGGACGCTCCAACGAGGAGATCGTACATGTGGCCGCGCGCCGAGGAGGAGCCGGTCGAATACGAAAGATGGTCGCACTCTTGCTGGAGCGGCAATAGAGGCAGCGGTTACCAGCATTGATGTGTGTGAATCGCACACTTAACGTAAGCTCGGCGCTGCATGCGTCGTGTGTTGACGTACATACCGACGCGCTTGCCATGCATCGGCAGGTCCTTGACAAGCTATTCGCAGCGTCCGAAGCCGACAAATCGGTTCGAGTTGCAGTTTGGGCAGTGTGTAGGCGATTGCCTCACCTCGACGCAGAGGTGGTAGTCGTGCTCGACTGTCAGAACGGTGTAGTCGGGCAGGTTCAAAATGTTCGCGGGTACTCTCTTCTTCAAGATGGGGAGGTGTCGGAAATTTCGTGTGCTGAGGTCGGTTAAAAATCTCAGCTGATGGCGGCGGTGAATCGCTCGCCGAACAGAATGGCGAACTGATTGTCGAATACGGCCCACACGCCATCCAACGCCTAAACACTCGGCGGTTGTGGCTCAGATAACGCGCCCCTCTTCGCCATGTTGAGCGCCATCACGCTCATGGTCGGGTCGTTCGCTCTGCTTCGCCCAGTAGGCGAAGCGTTCGCTGTCGAGCGTAACGCATTTCACCTGTCATTCAAAGTACATGTCTGTCAATGGCACGGAGTGCTTGAAATGGATAGGTGGCCAAGTGATCGGGCTCGGCTTACCAGCCGTACTCAATCTTTTGCCGCGGACAATGTCACGCAAACCAGTGCGCGCTCGCTCGTGCGGGAGGGCCGGTGTGCGGATGACTCAGCACCGTGGTGACCCATGTCGAAGACGCTTGTGCATCAAGAAGATAAACAATTGGCTAACTGGCTTAATCTCAGCCCGCTCGAACGCTAAAAGATTGAGAAACAATATGGTGGTGCTACCACTTTGGAGTTTATCTCAAATAAGCAGAATGAACTCGCTCAAATACTGAGCCGGGCTGGCGATCCTAGCAATCGCAAGCTATGACTGCGCAGTCCACGCGTTGCAAGCTGTGCTCGACTGTGGGCCGATGCTAAGCAAGCGCGGTTTCAGCCAAGCCGACATCGTGAAAATCGCGTGCAACGGTGGAGCGCAGGCGCTGTATTCAGTGCTTGACGTTGAGCCGACGCTTCGCGAGCGCGGTTTCAGCCGAGTCGATATCGTTAAAATTGCGGGCAATAACGGTGGGGCATAGGCACTGCATACGGTGCTTGACCTCGGGCCGACGCTTAACGAGCGCGGCTACATTCGAGCCGATATTGTGAAGATTGCCGGTAATGGCGGCGGTGCTCAAGCGCTCTGTCAGCAGCACGTTGAAAATGGCTCTTCCACACTTTGTGTGAACCGGCAGGCCAGCGGCATGCCTGAAATGTGGCGATTAGCGGCAGGTCTCGGCCACGACTATGACGCAGCACTGCTGTCCCCTCTACAGTAACGTTATCGTCGAAGGCTATGTCAATCGGCTCAAGTTTCTCAAGCGACAAATGTATGGCCGCGCCGGCTCTTAGCTGCTTTGTACTCGCGTGTTGAATCGATGCTGACCCGCGGCACAAACTTCACACAAAGTGCGGAAGAGCCATTTTCAACGTGCTGCTGACAGGGCGACCTTCAGTAGGTTTTCAAATGCTTATTTTTCGCGCTGCATCATCTACTCGGGGCGCATCGCTTTTGCACCGTAAGAGCCAGCTTGTGCTGGCAATGATCTTGGCTCACCCTTTACGAAAGGTACAGCGCCCCTTTTCACTGCCGGCATAAAAGATCGCTACGCGTCGCGCATGAACGATGACATATGGCGTGGCAAGTCCATCGCCTCATGCAGGATACGCAATACGTCGATGACGTGGCGATGCTGTTGCGCAACCTGAAACATGACGAAATGACGGCCTGTGCGGCCGTTGCGGGCTACGTGAAGCGTCAAGATGCCGGCGGCGATGTCATCTCGGGCTTGAACGCCGCAAAGCGTTGGACCTGCCATCAACTCCTGTACGGCCGCCGATAGTGTGTCAGCATCAATGCGTGCCTGCCGCTTACCGAACTGCAGGGCGCTCCAGCCGATGATGCATCGAAAATCATCCCGGGCGGTATTCGTGACGCGGACGGCCCAAATCGTTGCACCTGCTTTCACTGAGTGTCTCGGGATTCGGGCCCTGAGGCGAACGCGTCTTCTGCCAGGCTTGCGAAGTGGCCACGCAAGGCCTCGGCTGACGCGAACGTACGAATTCTTTCCATCTCCACATCGGCGATGCCAATTCGGGCCGCTTCGCGCAGTGCCTCAATCTTAGCTTGAGTTTGGGCTTGTTCACGCTCAATCAATCGAAGTCCTTCACGCAGCACTTCACTGGCATTTTGGTAATAGCCCGACTTAACAAGGCGATCCACTAAGGCAGCCTGACGATCGGTCAATACAACGTTGCGTGTGGGCATAGCAATCGTCCTTGTAAGTTTGACTGACATATTATGCCAGGTGCCGGCCAATGGCAGCGCTCAACAAAGTACACGTTTAGGCACTGCGACAATCGCTCGCCGACGCGCCGCTTCTCGAATGCAGCATCGCTAGCGGCATAGAGCAGCTGCATCGTCCGCGTCAGCGCCTCAAACTACAGACGCATTGGCGGTCTCCTCCATGCCGGGAGGGTACGGCGATGCATTCGGTCATGTACCCCGTCCAGTACTGTCCAGACGCGCTGTCGTGCTGTGCATCGAGCCTCGCTACGCGAGCCTCGACCCTACGGGCGCTCATCGCTCACCCCTACGGCCCAGCGTTCAGCTTCGGGCCTGCGCGCTTCGCTTGCATGCGCTCGGCACAAAGACACGGCCGTTGCCTGTCCAGCCGTCTGCCTTGACTTCATCACCTTGTCCGCGACTGTAACGCGCGGCCGGGTGTTGTCAAGGCGCGCAGGGCCGTGTCCTCGGCTACGCCTGCGGGCCGCACCCACCCTGCGCTTGTTCCCTTGACGACACCCGGCCGCGCGCTCCTGAGCGCCGCGGGCGATGAACTCAGGAAAGACGGTGGCAACGAGGCCAACTGGGTTCTTCGTGCCGACCGCACAAAACAACCTAAAGGCGGGCTCCGAATCTAGGAATCCGGTGTGCGGGGTGAACAACAAACATTTATTGGTTAGGAAAACATACTATGCAATTTGTATCCCGCTTCGCTTACCGTTCGCCGGTACTGCGCTCGGAACGTGCTTTGTCGGATGACCAGATTCGCGCCGTGGCCCCGTCCATCTTCGCGGATGCCTCGCACGAAAGCCGCTCGCCGCGGTACAGCTATATCCCCACCGCCACAGTGCTGCAAGAACTGCGCGGCGAAGGCTTCGAGCCTTTCATGGTGTGCCAGACTCGCGTGCGGCAAGACGGCCGCCGCGCCTACACCAAGCACATGATTCGGCTACGCCATGCCAGTCAAATCAGTAGCCGCGAAGCTAACGAGATCATTTTGTTGAACTCCCATGATGGAACGAGCAGCTATCAGATGCTCGCCGGGATGTTCCGCTTCGCGTGCCAGAACGGTCTCGTTTGCGGCGATACGGTAGCCGACGTGCGCGTGCCCCATAAGGGCGACGTGGCCGCGCAGGTCATCGAAAGCGCTTACAAAGTCTTGCACGGCTTCGAGCGAGCGCAGTCATCCCGCAATGCCATGCGGTCCATCACGCTGGACAACGGCGAAGCCGAGGTGTTCGCCCGTGCCGCACTGGCATTGAAGTATGACGAGGACAAGCCCGCGCCCATCACGGAGTCGCAAATCCTGATGCCGCGCCGCACGGATGACAATCGCCACGACTTGTGGAGCGTGTTCAACCGCACGCAAGAAAACCTTATCAAAGGCGGCTTGTCCACTCGCGCCGCGAATGGTCGCCGCCAGACTACGCGCCCGGTGCCGAGCATCGACAACGACATCCGCCTGAATCGTGCCTTGTGGCTGCTGGCCGAGGGCCTGCGCCAGTTGAAAGCCTGACTCCCACGCGGCAGGGGCAGGCAACAACCCTTGCCGCTTCTTTCGCCGTTGCATCCCTCAACGCAAGGAGTAGTCACCATGAACGCCCTCGCCCAAACCGAAGTCATCGCCATCGAAACCGCCGCGCCGCTGAAAGCGGCAGACCCAACCTCCGGCTAGCTCTCACTATCGCGTCAGCGGTTTAGTACAAACGCTTACGTTGTTCAAGCATGGCCCCGGACTGGCCGCAGTCGCCTGCCGCCGTGGCGCTGCGCGAGTTGCAGCAGGTCGCGAGCGAAGCGTTGCCGCAGGACAGCGCCGCATTGTTCGCCGTGCTACTGGCAAAGCCGCAAGACGAACTGGTGCGACTGCTGGCTATGTACGTCGCGGCCACGGTGAACGTGGTGATGCTGCGCGCCACACCGCGATTTTAGAAGCCGTGGACCAGTTCGCCCCGGCGCACGTCACTCGACTATCCAAGCTCAAGAAGAGCAACATGGCTAGCGAAGCCGAACGGCTAGCCGAGGGCATCATTTGGTTGCCTGCCATGTTCCGAGCCGCAAGGCTTACCGGATGCGGAGGGCGAAACCGATGCACCGGAAGTCGAAGCCGACGAGGCAAAGGCCCACGCGCTGGCCGCGTGAAGGTGCAGCATTGCGCCGGGGCGGGCGCGCAACGGTCTTGCGCGCAGTACAGTAATCGGTGCCCGCTAGCGTAGGCAAAGCCTCGATCGCGTCCCGCCGCAATGGGCAGGGTGACGTGCTGCTGGCGCAGCACGTCACGCACGCGCCTGCGGCGCGTCACGTTCCATCAGGCCTAGAGCTTAGAGTTTCCTGACACACCGGCACCAGAAGCTGCTGCGCGACAATCTGGGCCATGCTTTCCCCACTACCACAAGCCTGTATCGACAAAGTGACGACCGACGCCAAAAATTAGTACCCGGTTAGGTCAGATTGACTCCGACGGCCCCCGCGAAAGGTGAATGTGGTGCCGGCTAGAACTAGCGCGGCCTAGGGCGAGGTCGAGAGCGCAATTTGTGACCGTCGATGTTCCCGGGGATCTCCTGTATGAAGTCGCTTACGAGACCAGCACAGTAGTCAAACGATGGAGTGTAGCTGAGCGTCTGAGTATCGTTGAACCGCGACGCCAGAAACTCGCGATGCTCCCCCAAGAGTCGTAGAAAGGTGTCGCGATGCCGGATGAGGTATTCGCCGGCGTCCATCAAGCTGTTCGGCTCCCGTTCGATCATTAGGCTCAAATCGAACAGGTCCCGTGCCGTCGGACGATCTCCGCGGTGCCACATTTTTTTGCGACAATCTCTGCGGCGGTCTCAACCTTGACAGGCTGGTCCATCAGTACCCACTCGTCGTAGCTAGGGTCAGTCAGGTTCTGTGACACGACAAAGTCGATTTCGCCCTCGGCCAAAATAAGCTTCACAAACTGGGCGTGTTCCTCGTAATCGGTCGTGATGTCGGATGCGGCCTCGTTGATGCGAGGATTGACGTATCCGAGGTACTGCGGATTGGGGACGAAGATATCCACGTCCTTGCTCATACGGTGACCATATCGCAGCATGAGGACCGTGCCCCCGCCGAACGTCCAAAACGGATTTGCCGTGCCATGTGTTCGAATCTCGTCGATCAGCGTTAGCGTATGGCGAAAGAGGCCTTGCCACGGGCCCTCGGGCAGGGGCGAAGGCGTCCTCATGCCCATACTTTTCGATAAAGGTGAAGGTCTTTCGACCAGGTGGCGAGGTTCTTCCAGATTTTCCGCGGTTGCGTACCAGCGTGCTTGGCGGCTTCTTCGACCGCCTTGACCACAACTGGCACAGGCACCTCATCAAGGATGACTGAGAGTTGCGATTCACAGCCTTGTGGGATCTGTCCCGTTGCCAGCGCGTTCGCCAGCAGATGCTCAGTCAGATGCCCTTTGTAGCTGACGTTTGCACTTACGGCGGTCTTGCGAAGGCCTTTCTGCTCCGACCGTCGCTTGACCGTCAATTCGATCCCGAGCACGCTGAGTAGTGCAATCAGCTTGTTGATGCCGAGATCCTTTAACTTGCCTGTCTCAAGCTGATTGACGGTGAACCGCGACAAGCCGGCCAGCCTCGCTAGTTGCGCCTGAGTGAGATCGAGTTCTGTCCGCCGTTTCGCCACAGCCCATCCTATCTCGTAAAGTTGCATGGTGAACCTCCCGGCCGCTCACTGGGGCGGCGCATGTATGTAAAGTATCTTACAGAAAAGATTTTCAAGGCCCTTATCTTACGTGGCTGCAATATGGGGTAACTTTATAAGCGTGCGCTAAGCCGCCCCCTTGGTGCGCACGGTGCCAGAGGGAATGAGCGGCTTTTTCTCCGTTGCCGATCCGCCGTGTAACGTCCACTTCGGCTTCAGCCCGCTCGGTTCGCTGCAGTGCTGACTACAGTGTGGGGCCGCAATTGTCGTGTCTACCCGCGCGAACAAGAACCTGCAAAATAGGGCGGCTATAGATCTAGCTGACAATATGACAATAAAAATGATTTTTCGAGTATCCGGATTTGAGTGTGTTTTGTAGCTTGACGCGAATGAACATTGTTCGTAACATTGAGCCACTTTCGACAACTGCTGCAGAGGTCAACAGTGAAGACTATCCTCTGGATGTTGCGTTTTCAATTTGTGTCGTGCTTCATCGGTGCTATCGCCGCTGCTGTATCGGGCTATATCTTGTTTGTCAACGTTCCCGCAACAGACAACTCGGCACCCTGGGTTGCAGCTCATTTGGCGTTTGGCGTGATGCCGTGGACCTTGATATTCATATTCGGTTGTGGTTGCATGATTTACTCATGGTGGCAAGCGTTTAAACGCAAAATGTGATGGCAAGCGGATCAAAGGCGGTTCGCATCAACTTCCCCCACCCAATGCCTGCCGACATTAAGGCGATTCGCGTGGCTGCTGGATTGAGTCAATCAGAAGCAGCCTTCAAGGTCTATCGAACAGCTCGAAATTGGCAGCAATGGGAAGCTGGAGATAGGCGTATGGACCCGGCTCTGTGGGAGTTGTTCAAGCTCAAGATTGCCATGCACAATGTTCGTTAGCTGTCGTATGGTTGCCCAACGTCAAATCCGGATGGCCGATTTTTCTCGCGCCCACTTCTGCCATGCCTTCTTGAGACGCTCGGCGGTGATTAACTCCACGCCGAGGACCTCGCTGACCGCCAGCGTGGTCTGTCCGGCCTCAAACAGCGTCGCAATATAACTGTTTCACAGCGTTTGGGGACTGGTGCGCGCCTGCCGCCTGTCAACCACGCCGCAGACGCGCATGATGGCCTCGGTGGCGCGCAGCGCGGTGACCGAGTGCATCGGCCGCGCGTCCCCTCCACCGGGAAAGACCCATGAACTGTCAACACCGCTGGTGTGCCGTTCGACTAACCCGAGCGCCAGCACCGAGTGGGCAAATGGTTCGGGCCGGGATACGGTTTGGCTATTGGCGCAGGTCGTCCATCTGGCACATGATCGGCTCGCCGCGGAACGCGATTCGCTCGCTTGAACTCGGTGTTGAGAGAGTGATCGTTTTCAAGCACGGCTCGGTAGGACTAGCAGTTCTTGTAGCGCGTTGCGCATCATGCTACACTCGCTGCATGATAATCAGCTTTCGGCACAAAGGGCTTGAAGCCTTGTTTCGCGAGGATTCCCCGCGAGGTGTGCAAGTAGCCCACGCGGCCAAACTCCGCCGCATCTTGGCTGCGCTCAACGCTGCCTGTTTGCCGCGAGAATTGGATCAGCCCGGCTATAAATTGCATATAAATTGCATCTCCTGAAAGGAGACATGAAAGAGCACTGGTCAATATGGGTCAACGGTA
>NZ_JAHKSP010000057.1:0-3606 GCF_021733735.1 Mycetohabitans sp. B2 | reverse complement strand
GCGTCAGCACGGCGCGTTTCTGGATGAACCTGCAAACCAATTACGAACTTTGGCAGGCTGAACAGCGCGAACAACCGCCTGTAAGGCCGTTGCAATCGAACGGCTCCATCCCGGATACATTAAAAGTGCGATGATAAGCATCGCACAGCTTATCGGCGACGATCGGGTGAAAGTCGACGAGGAACCGCAGCGCGCGTCCTGGCAGCATGCGGCGCATCCCTCAGGCGTGAGCAGTGGCCGGGCGGTATAATTGGTTCGCCTGACCGATCTGATTGACTGGAACCTGCAAAATGGGGACGACCATAGATCCAGCTGACGATCAAGCTGATTTTTCTTGCGCCCACTTCTGCCATGCCTTTTTGAGACGCTCGGCGGTGATCAGCTCCACGCCGAGGACTTCGCTGACCGCGAGCGTGGTCTGCCCGGCCTCAAACAGCGTCGCGATGTAACTATTGCGCAGCGTTTGGGGGCTGGCGCGCGCCTGCCGCCTGTCGGCCACACCGCAGGCGCGCATGATGGTCTCGGTGGCGCGCAGCGCGGTGACCGCGTGCATCGGCCGTCCGTCCCGTCCACCGGGAAAGACCCACGAACTATCCACGCCACTGGCTTGCCGTTCGGCTAACCAGCGTGCCAGCGCCGAGTGTGCAAACGGTTCGGGCCGGGGTTGATGCGAAAAACGCGAGCCTGGCGAGGTGATGTGCATGAGTCGATCTGGCCCAATATTAATGCAGTTAACGGTTAATCTAAGCGCCTGTGACACCTTCAACCCCGCCCCCAGGAACGTCGCCACCAACGCACGATCACGTAAGCTACACCAGCGCTCATAATGCGTGGTCGTCACCGGGGACAACAACAAGTCGATAATGTTTTGCCTTTCCTGCGGCCATAGGAAATCGGTGTCCTGGTTACCCTTGACGCGCTTCCAGGTGGCTTGACTGTCTCGCAACGCACCCACAGCGGGATTGACGCTTGGGCTTTGCCGCGTACACGCATCAATATCGACGAACACACGCTCAATCAATTTGCGATAGCGCGCGCGTTGGTCTCGATTCTCGCGGCTCAAGCTGGCCAGAAAGGCGCTGATCGTGTCGGGCGTCGCCGCACTCAAGGGGGTGCGGCGCGCCTGAAGGTAGCGTACGAAGGCACGCCATTGGGCCAGATAGACTTGAGCGGACGAGGACCGCAAGGTGCGAGAGGTGCCACGCCCGGGTTGCCTGGCCAGCCAGGCTTCAAATGATTGAATGGGCGCACGGTCCCAATCGGTGCGCTGCTGAGCGGCAAATAAATCAGCCTCGGTCATGATAGACAGGGGAGGTGGGTGTCGATAGGTAAATGACTGTTAAATGCATAATCAGTATGCCGCGACCCGACGTCCCGAGCAATGGGCACTGTTCAATGAACCATCCTCCCATGTCTAAATCCTGGCAGCCTCGGTCAGTTGCTGCGCCAGATCCACGCGCACCATTCCCCGCCCGTACATTGCTCATATCCACCGACGCACTCGTAACCGCCAGGTGTCGTTGGAGAGATCAGGCACCGACGAAACAGAAGGCCGTTGGTGGTAGCCGCTTCGCCGTTACAGTTGCGCTCGATGTAGTACTTGCCGTCATCGAGCAGCATCAGGTGTGTGTCCATCGGGGAATCAGCGGGCTGCTCCATGCTCCCCGAACCCCTCTATCACCTCTACAAATCGACGGCTTCTGCCAAGTTGACAGAGTCAGATGCCGGACGCGGGCCGTCGGCAATTTTTTTGGCCCAGCCACAGGGGCGATTCATGGCGCACGGCGCGACAGCGTCTGACAAGAAAACGCAGATCCAGCTGCGCAGAGAAACCGCAAAGTATTATGCGCAGGTAACACGAGGCGAGCCGATGGGTTAGCTGAATCTTGGGTTATAAGCCGGAAACCCAAAAATTCTGTCAATGCAGCGGCTGTGCCACCAGGCGCACGCCCAAGGCAGCGCAAACGCGGCTGATCGTCTCGAAGCGCGGTTCACTGCCGGGTCGAAGCGCTTTGTACAGGGCTTCGCGTGCGATGCCGGAGTCCTTGGCCACCTGCGTCATTCCTCGAGCACGGGCGATATCGCCCAGGGCTGCAGCCAGCAGCGCTGGGTCATTCTCTTCAAGAACACTCGTTAGGTACGATGCGACATCTTCTTCGTTGTTTAGGTACTCGGCCGCATCGAACTCGGGAAGTTGGGAAACTTTTATTCGCTGGGTCATGATCCATCCTCCAAAGAATTCGCCAACGCAATCGCCCGGCGAATGTCAGCCTGCTGAGTCGACTTGTCGCCACCGCCCAGCATCACGATGAGCGTCTCACCGCGCTGGACATAGTACATGCGCTAGCCAGGACCGAATGGCTCGCGCATCTCGAACACACCTTCACCCACTGGCCAACACGCACACGTTGACGGAAGCGCTGGAAGAGGCGGCGATCCTGAGCGAGGTGCAACCGTAGACCACTGTCGTCGATCGCAGCTACAAGGGCGTAGCGATCGACGGCGTGAAATTTATCACCCGGGCTTGCGACGCGGTATCACTTGAGGCTGGCGGGCAATGATCCGGTGGCGCAGTGCGATCGAGCCGGCCATTGGACACAAAGGCAAACGGCAAGCTCGAGCGCAACTGGCTCAAGGGTGCACTGGGTAATGCCATCCACGTGGTGCTGTGCGGCGCCGGCCATAACCTGCGGATGATGCTCAAAAAGCTGCGGCTTTTTTACGCCTTAATTTTGGTTGCTTTGCACTTGCGATGCTCACATGTTGTCGGCGCCATGAATGCGCCGCAGAGCAAAGCGAATTCAAAACGAATTGTTTAGGGCCACCTTATTAATATCTGGTGACGGCCTTCTTATTTATGTAACCAACTAATTAAATGAAATCGACTTAATTGCGCCTTGTTCTCTATAGAGAAGCAAGTTATAGTTACTTACAGCACTTAAGTTTAGGTAAATTTTACATTATTCTTATTCGACCCTTTATAAAAGGATTTGCTTAATAGTCCATTAATTTATTTATAAAATAAGTGCATTGAAGCGGCCCGGTCAAAGTGGTGACGCACTTGACCGAGCCTAACCACTCTTCACCTAAAGGTAAACTCCGTAAAGGGTATCATGGCTAAGTTAATTATAAAACAATTTAAAACTTGTCGCTTGTTCAGCACGGTGTTTGTCTCTCGCCTATGCGCATGGCGTGCATCACCCCACTGGCCGCAATGGATGCACCGTCGCATTGGCATTATCCCCGTGCCAGTATACGGATTGCTACTAGCCTGTATAGCCGCACTTGTTGCGCTAAAATGTGTATCTAGCGATTTGCCTGTAATGATTGCAGTACTTGCAGTCGCGGGGTTTACGTGTGCCGAACTCGGTGCCAAATTGCCGGGACTACGTCATATCGGTGGCCCTGTCATTGTGGCATTGTTACTGCCCTCGTGGCTGGTACATCATCACCTGCTGCCGATGGGATTGATTAGCCCAATTCAGCACTTTTGGCAAACCACCAACATCATTTACTTATTCTCTGCCCTGGTCATTGTGGGCAGCTTGTTAGGCATGAACCGGGCGCTGTTGACCAAGGGCATCAGCCGATTTGCGATTCCAGTCA
>NZ_JAHKSP010000056.1:0-28276 GCF_021733735.1 Mycetohabitans sp. B2 | reverse complement strand
AGCGTTGCTCGCTGCGCTGACTTTAGCGCATTTTGTCACCACCCTGGTGACCGTGCTTACGTTGATGATCACCGGTTTCTTTGTCGGACACTGGATCAAACTACCGGCAACCGAAAGTGCAATGATTAACGCATGCCATAGCGGCATGGGAAGCACGGGCGATTTGGCTATTCTCACGGCGGCAAACCGTCTGCCGCTCATGCCCTTTGCGCAGCTTGCCACACGGATGGGTGGAGCGATGACCGTGATCTTGGCGTTGGGGCTGATGGAACAATGCGAATAGCAACCTTGCCTCATAGCACAATGGTTCGGGGTATGTGAGGCGCGTTAACTCACCGCTCTGGACATGGCTCCTAGCCCTAAACAAATAGCAATGGGGCCGGAAACCCAAAAATTTCCGTCAATGTTGTCTGTCAGCCATATACGAGTCTATTCCAGCTTACCCAATCACCACTCCGAAAAGGACGTACTTCCTTAAAAGAACAGCCGGCGCTGGCGAATGCTTGGCGAGGCCGCTTTGTAAGCTTCGCCGTTGCAATGTTCATGGTGTGCCCAAACGATACCCGCTAGCCAATCGACGAACTGCAAGCAAAAACTGTCTTTGCTCTCCCACGGCGTTGTCTCTAACCTTATGTTGGCGCCACTGCCCGCGAGTTCGGTGCACAAATACTCGTGGAGAGAATGCTTGAGTTCGATTTTCAGTGACCGCACATCGGGAATAAAGGATACGGAGTCGTACCCACTCATGACTTCCAGCAGTAACAGCTTCGTCATGTAATTATAAAGGCTGTTCGGGCTACGCCGGAAAGCGGCATTGACAGCGTCCTTGCGCACTGTAATTGAGACGAATTGTACGTCTGGGCACTTATGGTAAATTTTCGCCAATTCGCCGGCGAAATTAATGCGCTCGCGCGCTGACAGGTGAACGGATTTGAGCTCGTTACGCGCGGGGCGACCTCGCTGCTTGTAGACCCCGCGCACGACGCGCTCGAGTAGCCGTTCGCAGCCGTCCGGCATGATGGCGGCCGCGAGTGTGAAGAAGCGACTGGAGCCGCCGCGTTGATAGGGCGCATCCAGTTTCCAGCCCAGACACCCACTTTCGTCTAGATAGATCGTCGCGCGCATATAAAAATAGCCTCCCAAAGGAGGCTATCGAAAGAAGTGCGGTACCCGGACCTGACGTACTCGAAGTACGCTTACGATCACTGACGCCGATTTGTCGCAGGGACTCCGGGCCTATTTAAACCGCAGCGCCGCTATCAGCACATTATGACGACAAAAGCACTGTTTTTCAAGCGCGCCGTGGCAGTTTGTCGAGGCTAGGTTCAACCACGCGCCGCGTTACCAATTGATCCGATGCCCGTCACATCTTCGAAGATCATGCTCCCAGCGCGAAGAACGACCGGACGGCTTGGCGTGTGATGCGTCAAGAGGTAATTTCTCGACTCAGAAAGTCTTGCCATCGGTGCAATGCCTCCGATGGCACTGTGCGCGCGATGCCAGTTGTAGTGATGCTGCCAGCTTGTTAAGACTTCGCGGCGATGCGCGCAGCTTTGGTAGGTCCAGGCATCAGCCCACTCGCGCAAGGCTGACTGGTGGAAGCGTTCAGCCTTGCCCTTGGTCTGAGGGTGATAGACCGGTGTCAATTTGTACCGAATGCCCAGCTCCTAACAGGCCCGAGCGGACTCACGTGAACGGGACGCCGAACCGTTATCGGTGGGCAGCCTGCAGAGGCGCACACCCAAGCCGGCGTACCACGCGACGGCATCGCGCAGAAACTGCACGGCGCGGGCCTGCTTCACGTCTGGGTGCATCGCCGTGAAGCAATCCGAACGTGGTCATCTCCGGCGACAAACAGATACTCCCAGCCCGCGCCGGCCATTGTATCTCGCCGATTGCCGGTGACACGATGGCCGGGGCGTGTGATGCAACCCAGTTTCTTGGTCTCAATGTGCAGCAGATCGCCCGGCGCCGCATGCTCGTATCGCTGAATCGGCTCCCGCGGTGGTAGGTCGCTCAAACAAGGCAGCCCGGCGCGCCTGAACACACAACTCTGCAGGTTAAAGCGAACGCGCTCGCCTGTCGAGCAATCTGACGCTGTAGCAAGCGCTGCTAGCGCAACGCCAGGACCTGCCAAGCCGCCGCCGGCGCGATAGCACGTGGCGAGGGGACTGGCCGCGAAGATGCATCTGTCAGCGCGGCTGCGCCGGCCGGTGAGATAGCGACCGAGCCATTTGCGTACAGTCGATGCCGTCACGCCGTGATGGCTGCAGCTTGTGCCACAGTTCAGCCATATTCAGTAATCTGCTGACCCTCTCAAGTCGACGAGCAAAGGTGAGCCGGGGATTCTGACAGGTGTTCATCCGGCTGAACTGCTGGAAGGCTGCGTGTCTGGCGACCTCAGTTGCCCAGACTCAGTCGGATGAACCATCGATACAACCTATTGAAGCTTCACCGCTAGCCGTCAATCACGCAAATAGATTTTCTTGCCTTTCTGCGCAACGCCACTGGTGAAAACCATACATCGCGCCTATTTTTGGGTGACTGGATTGTCAGTCGGCGTTTTAAGGTAAAATAAACGCTTATCGTAGTCGGTCCTGAATAAACCGCAGACGTTGGTGCAGTAAGGCTCTGAGGCCAGAATGGTGTTGTGGGAATTGCAAGAGGCAGGCATATTAATGCGAGATCCCTGCAAATTTCGACGAGGTTCGGATGGGTCCGAAGACGCCGGTGCCAGAGGGAGATTTGTTTCGCCAACCGCTGCGCGAGCAGATCAACTTGAAGCATCCGTTGGTTCGTCTGGCCGATCTAATTGACTGGGACCGATTGAGCGCGGCGATGAGCGCGAGCTTCGTGTCGCAGCGCGGCCGGCCGGCAACGTCGCCGCGTTTGATCGCGGGGTTGCTGTATTTGCAGCACGCCTTCGACTTGTCGGACGAGGATGTGGTCTGGCAATGGCTGGAGAACCCGTATTGGCAGGTGTTCACCGGCGAGACGTACTTGCAGACCAAACCGCCGATCGATGCGTCGAGCCTGACGCGCTGGCGCAAGCGGCTAGGCGAAGCCGGCGTTGAAGAACTGTTGGCTGAGACAATCGAAGCGGCCAAACGCGCGAACGTCATCAAGACTTCGAGCCTGAAGCGGGTGATCGTCGATACGACAGTGATGGAAAAGGCGATTGCCCATCCCACCGATTCGCGCCTGCTCGAGCGTTGCCGAGAACATCTAGTCAAGGCGGCCGCCCGGCACGGGCTGAAGCTGCGGCAAAACACCAATCGCGAGGCTCCGCGCCTGGCAAGTCAGGTAGGCCGCTATGCGCATGCGAAGCAGTACAAGCGGATGAACAAAGCGCTGCGCACTTTGCGTTCTCGAGTGGGGCGCGTGATGCGCGATCTGGAGCGGCAACTCAATGGTGTCGCTGGGCAAACTCGCGCGGCGTTGGAAGAGCTGATCAGCCGCACGAAGCGGATTCTCACGCAGAAGCAGAAGGACAAAAATAAGCTGTATGCGCTGCATGCGCCGGAAGTAGAATGTCTGGCCAAGGGTAAAGTACACAAACCGTATGAATTTGGCGTGAAGGTGTCGATCACGACCACGCACAAGGAAGGTCTGGTAGTCGGCGCTCGTTCGATGCCGGGCAATCCGTACGACGGGCACACGTTGGTTGAAGCGTTGGAACAAGCAGCGATCCTGAGCGAGGTGCAGCCGCAGATCGCCATCGTGGACCGTGGCTACAAGGGTGTAGCCATCGATGAGGTGAAAATCTATCACCCGGGTTTGCGTCGTGGCATCACACGCGGCTTGCGCGCAATGATCCGGCGGCGCAGCGCGATCGAGCCGGCCATCGGACACATGAAGTCAGACGGCAAGCTCGATCGAAACTGGCTCAAGGGTGCGCTGGGCGATGCCATCCACGCGGTGCTGTGCGGCGCCGGCCACAACCTGCGCATGATCCTGCGCAAGCTGCGGCTTTTTTACGCCCTGATTCTCCTCGCTTTGCTCAGCTTCAAAACCGCTGCGCCCTCGGCTGCATGACTTCATCTGCGAGCTAAAACGAATTGTCCAGGCCCAACTATCGTAAAGCAGCCGGTCGTCGTAAAGGACAAGTTGGCATCTTTTATGCGCACGTACAGGCTGCGAGGGCAAAAACCAAGCGGTGGTTGGTCATCGAAAGTGTCGAAGCTTACGGTCAAGTGGCTAATCTGCAATTGGCTCGGCTATACGTAGGCCGCTCGCGTTGACGACGACGCAATGGGCGGAAAATATACGCTGCAAGCCTATGAGCAGGGTCCGATATAGCAGCCTTGATCTACTAGAAAGAGGGGCTTTTTAGATGGAGACCATGCTGCCAAGTGCTTTGTCAATCTGACGCATCGGCACAGGCTTGCAACCGGCTGACCCAATCCGCGTGCGTGCAGGATGTTTTTTCAACCTAACATAGGAAATTAACGTGGCGACATACCAAGAGCTACGCGCTCAAATTGAAAAGCTTGAAGCGGAGGCAGAAGCCTTACGGCAGCATGAATTGCAATCGGTGCTGGCCCAGATGCGCGAGAAGATCGCCGAGTTGGGAATTACGACTGAAGACTTATTCGGACGTAGGCGTCAAGCTCGCAGCCCTGCACCCGCAAAGCCGCACGAGCCGAAATACCAGAATCCCAAAACCGGTGAGACTTGGAGTGGTAGAGGCCGAGCCCCGTCATGGATTGGAAAGAATCGTGAGCGCTTTTTAATCCAGAAATAGGGCACAGCGATAGGTCGGCGAAGAGGGCAAATATGCCGCCGTGGCCTGCATTGTTTTGTGTCGCACTAGCCTCGGGCTTAATTTACCCAAACGGCGTGCCTCGGCGCATCGTGTGGTACTGGTTTGGCGCGATGCATCGGATTGATGGCGTTTGCTTGGTCTCGCCAGGCGAGCGCTACGTTGAGCTACTGATTATGCTATTGCCCACGGGCTTTCCCGTCACACCGCAATTCGTCTCGCGCGGGCGGTGCGACGGGCATTGCGTGTCGCACCGCAATATAAGCATTGACTTTAGCGCTCCCAGCAGTGCCAGGCAAGAAGCCGAGCTTGAAGCGGTGCAACAAGGCTATCCTTCCGCTTGCGGGGAAAATTTCGCTTCACGCCCGTTATCGCCCGCTGCCGTACCACATACGATGATTACACCACTTGGTAATGTCCGGCACAACATGCGGTTTGCTTGAATCGACATGCCGCGTCCATCGCGGTGATGCAGGAAAGAGAAAACGCCCCCTCCGGCGAAGTGTAAGGTATGCGAGACTGTCTCATGCACACGCACGATTTCATGCCTTAAGACCTGCGAGAGATCATCGATCTGCACTCGCCGAATTTCGACAAGGGTGGCACTGATATTACCCGATTCGGAGACAAGGTATTTATCCCCTTCGGGTCCCTCGACAAGGTAACTGCCGTCCGGGAAATCGGTTCGTATGCTGTTGGGAAGGTTGACGAACGTCATGCGCGGTGCCGCAGCTGATGGAGGATGCGTTGCTTGGGATAAGTTCCGATCATCTTCTTTCATCGCGCCTCTCTTACCTCTTTGCGCTACCCGCCATAACGGCTGTCATCACTTATAGACCGCTCGGCGATTTCAGATCCGCACCACTAAAATGAGCAGCTCATCATCCTAAATCTTGGCGATGACTCGATAACTGCTCACGCGATAGTTCCAAAACTCACCTTTCATTTGGGTTCTCTGGCATAAACTGGCCCAGCATGGCGACAACGAAGACCTCGGCCTGCTCCACCATTTCTTGAGCATCGCCCAATGCGACCGACTCATCCTTATAGTCCGCTACCAAGCGAATTTCCTCAGCGCGATTTAGCAGTCGTCCCATGTCTTTCGATACTGGGCCGTTCTTAACAAGATAGTTGCCAAAGGCCCCGATCAGACCGCTGTGAGTACGACTCACATCCGGTTCGACGGGTGCACCAGACGCTAAAAGCGCAGCGCGGGCCGCATCGAACATCGCATAGTAGGCGCGATTTACCGCGCCATCCACGTCGCCTAAGTCAAGCAGTACGCGGGCGGATGCATATGCCCGCTTTGCCTTTGCCATCAACGCAATGGGCGTCAATTTTTGGTCACTCATAGCCTGACTCCTTCCCGGTTGATGTTGTGGAGCAACAAAGGGTTTGAATAGGTCTCTGGATGCTCCCATTCATCAAGCCAGATCGGCAGCGGTGAGATGAGAATGCCCGTTTGCAGCAGCACGTCAAATGCGATGTCGGCCATTTCAAGCTTGGTGGTGAGGAACCGCTGATGTTCTCCTTTCAGCAGGACAGCCACATCGGCGTCGCTGTCGGCCCGATGGGTGCGCCGCGCCCGGCTTCCGTAGAGAATCGCGCCAGTTATGTCGTAACGGTCGGCAATCAGGTTAAGGAAGTACCGAATCGCTCGTTCGGTATCGGGGTCGATGTGATTCGAGTTCATCGGCAGCATTCCTTCCCCGTAAAATGCGGTCTTGGGTTCATATGTCGCCCGTCGCGCCGCTGCGCGGATAAGAGATCTAGTGTGGTACGCAATGAGTACCATGTCAAGCTTGTTTTGTGTGCCGTTTTCTGCGGTCCTGGAGTAGTCGCAGAATCGCTGCGCGTGCGAGATTAGGAAGGGGGCGGTAATCCTTCGACGTATTCGGCATCCGGTACGTCTTCATCGCGCGCGGGCTAATACCGCTGGCAGTTGCAAGTCCGTCCCAGGTTACGCCAAGCTGCTCCTTGGCGGCTCGCAAGAATTCCTGTTGTGTAGATTCCGACATAGCCTAGGAAGACGATACGCTTTGCGTACCATACTAGCGCAGCAACTCAACTAGCTCAACTATCTGGCGTTTGCCCGACATTGAGGCCTGGTGAGGCGTTCTTGATGGGGTAATCCAGCTCCTACGCTACAGGATTCATCCCTCGCGCAGGCGTTGCCGAATGTCGCGGTGACGGCGTCACCTACTCTTTTTGAGCGCACGCGTCGGCGGGCGTGGCCGTCCAACAGGGCCGGAGGGCCGACTCGATGCGGACTTAGTGGGTGTGCGCTGCCGCGCGCGCCGCGCTTTTTCAGCTTCAGCATTCGCGCGCTGCAGCGCGGCTAAGTTGCCTTCCAGCGTGCCAATGTGCTGGCGTGCGTCACCCAGTTGCGCCTGCAGCGCTTGCCGCTCAGCGCGGCGGCGCGCGTCACTTTCGTCGGCACGTCGCACCGCCGCATCCCGTTCCTTGATCAGGCGCGCGCTGATGCTGCGCTCATGCTCGGTCTCTAAGAGCGCGCGCTTTTCGGCCGCTTGCAGCCGTGCTTCGGCGCGCGCGGTGTCGGCCCGCAGCTTATCGAGTTCGCGGGCAAAATCGGCGCGCGCCTGGGCGAGCGCCGCGTCCCGCTCCTGTGCGTCGCGTTGCAGGCGCTCGACTTGCGCGTGCAGCGTCTGGTGCGCAGCCTCAGCCGCCGCAAGCGCGCGCTCGAGCTCCTGAATACGTGCCTGTGCCGCGAGCCGCGCCGCGCGGTGTTCTTCGAGGGTGCGTTCGGCGTGCGCCGCGTCCTCGCGGGCGGCGGCTACTTCAGCGGCGGCCGCGTCGCGCTCGAGACGCATTTCGGCACGCACGTCTTCCAGCGCCGCGTGCGCAGTGGCCGCGGCTCGCTCCCACAGCGTCGCGACGAGCGTGCCGGCGGCGTCGCGCAGCTCGGCGGGCAAATCCGGATGGTCGATTTTGACACGACTTTTCTCACGCAGCTCGCGCCAGAACTCGGCGAGGACCTCGGTGGGCGTGCCCATGCTGCCTTTGCGCACCAGCTGGTACAGGCGGTTCGCGGTGGGCGTGATGCCAAAGCGAAAGAATAGTAGCGCGCACACTTCGCGATACAACTCGCGCGTGTTTGAATGCGCGGCTTTCAAGCGCGCGATCTCGGTGGTCAGCGCCGCATCGGGGGACAGGACATCACTCATCGCAGTTTCCGGGGGAAGATTTGCTTAAAGATTACTACGTAATACGTTGTATATCTAACACTAAAGACCCACTCCACGACATTACCGCTATAATGTCGTGGAGTGGGTTAGAAGCGTCGTTTTTTGTTGAACCCCGCCCTTGGAGCGCTCCACCCGTGTCCGTCACCCCCTTCACCGCCGTGCAACCAGTCGAGGCACTCGCGTTGCCCGAGCATTTAGACGGGCGCGACGGCACCAATCGCGGCGCGCGCGAGACCGCGCAGCTCGCCGCACGCAACGACCTGGACGCCGTGCGCGCCTGGCTGTCCAATTACGCCAACACGCAAACCACGTTCGACACCTACCGCAAGGAGGCCGAGCGACTCTTGCTGTGGGCCGTCGTGCAACTCGGCAAGCCGCTGTCGTCGCTCACGCACGAGGATCTACAGCAGTTCAACGCGTTCCTGGCCGACCCGCAGCCCGCGAGCCGCTGGGTGTCGGCCACCGGCGGCAAATATCCCCGCGGCGATGCCCGCTGGCGGCCTTTTAATGGGCCGCTGTCCGCGGCCAGCCAGCGGCAAGCGCGGGTCATTCTGAACGGCCTGTTCACGTGGTTGGTGGACGCCGGCTATCTGCGCGGCAACCCGATGGCGCTACTGCGTCAGCGCGCCAAGCGCTCGGTGCCCCGTGTCACGCGCTACTTATCCGTTTCGCTGTGGGACGAGGTTAAACACTTTGTCGAGCAGCTGCCCCGGGAAACAACGGCGCAGCGCGCGTACTCCACCCGCTGCCGCTGGCTGACCACGCTCTTTTATCTGCAAGGCCTGCGCCTTTCCGAGGTCGCTCACGGCACCATGGGCGACTTCTCGCGACGCCTGGGCCCGGACGGACACGATCAGTGGTGGCTGGACATCGTGGGTAAGGGGCAACGCGCGCGGCGCGTGCCGGCGTCGCCAGAGTTGATCGTCGAGCTGGCCCGCTACCGGCAGGCGTGTGGCTTGCCCTCGCTGCCCCGCCGGGCTGAGGACACGCCGCTGGTCGTGCCCTTCCGGGGCCCGCGTCGTGGCCTGTCGCGCTCCGCCCTGCATGACGCGATCAAGCGGATCTTTCGCGACGCCGCGTCGTGGCTGCGCGCACGCGGGCCCGCCTTTGCCGATCGGGCCGACGAACTGGTGCGCGCCTCAGCGCATTGGCTGCGGCATACAGCCGGCTCGCATCAGGCCGATGGCGGCCTCGATCTGCGCACGGTGCGCGACAACCTCGGGCACGTGTCGCTGACCACCACGAGCCTGTACTTGCACGAGGAAGAGGACACGCGGCACCGCCAGACGGTGCACGGCCATCGGATAAACTGGGGCGAGCAGGAGCCGGTCGAGCCCCCTGCTCGGCAGCCACAGCGCTGATTGTCCGTCCACCCAGCCTGCCGTCCGAACACTCAAACTGCGGCTATGCTCAACCGTGCCTTGGCACATGTTTCATGACTTGTGGTCATCGCGGCGGCGCACGTTGCCCGCTATGCGCGCCTCACCGCCAGCTGCGGCAGCATCGACGATGCAGTCCGCCCCGATGTGACATGAACGTGTCAAGCTGGCGGCTGCATCCGCTGCACGATGATTTGGAGGGCCATTTTTTGGTCTGGGTCAATGGCAACCGGCCTTTCGTTTCGAAGGCACGGATACTGTGCTAGTCAACTGTCAATACAAACACAAGAATTTTATGAGCCACATGTTTAATCCGACACAAAAATAGGTGAACACGATCGTCACTTTACGACACGGCTGGTTCAAGGTGCCGAGTGCTTACACAAAGTGCGGAAGAGCCACTTCTAAGTTGTTGTCAACACCTGCATAATAGCAGCGTCGATGCGAGCGGAAACGGTGGTCCGGCAGTCGGTCAGGCGACAGTGATCGCGACCGTCTCAGGGCTTGTTTCTCCTTCCTGGCGTAGAACCAGCGAGTCTTGGTTCAGCGTCGTGTTGTCACGGCGAAATGTGAATTCTATGCGTATCTCCCCAGTTGGTAGGCTGCCTGCTCCGGCTGGGACGAGCACAAACCCGGTGCCGTCCGCGGCGCGCACGATGCGGACAGCGAGCGGTGTGTAGGACGCGGTCGAACGGAACCGCCGCGCATGCAGAACTGCGCCGGCGTGGTCGACAAGCCGCACATCCACGCCCTCTCTCGGGAAGCTGGGCTGGAATCCTGCCACCGCGAGGCCCTTCCATCGTGCCTCTTCTCCGGCGAGCGAGGCGTAGCCCCCTGGCTCCATAGAAGCCGTGATCCGCACACGCCGGCCCGAGACCAAAAATGGCTCGGCCCCAAAGGCATACCACCGCTCGAAGGTCGGTACGGCGTGCAGGATCTCCGGCGGCGCGACCTCGATTCCAGCGGTGAGAGAGGCGAACGCGCCCGCCGTTCCCTTGCCCAGGCCCGCGTCGGCGATGTCGGTAAGCACGGCCCCGTCGACAGACAGCACGAGGCGATGCCCGATCGCCTTGATGGAAACGCGCCGAGCTGGACCACCAGGGGGCATAGAGCCGGACCAGAGCACAGCATCCGTCCCGGCAGTCCGGACCACGAGCCGTCCGGTCGCAGCGGCCAGGTCGAGGGCGAGCCGCACGTGGTCACGCGGCGAAATATAGCGCCACACCAACCCGTACTCTCCGACGCCGCTAGCCTTTGGCACCAGGGTCGCGTTTATTTGCAAATCTGACCATGCGCCGGCGGCGAGTACCGCGAAGCTCTCGCCCATCGCTGGCGGCTGCGCGACGTCGCTGGTAAGTACGCCATAAGCGATGCGCCAGATGCCGCGATCGCCGTTGGGCGAAGAATCGTCGATACGCCACTCGCGAAGCGTTCTTAGGATGCGGTTGATGCGCACGCCGCTGAAACTGGCTTGCGAGTTCCGCTGCGCGTAGAAGCCAACAGACGTGCCGACGTTGGTCGCGTCCGTGACGGACACGACAAGGACGCCGTCGACGTGCACGGTCAGACGACCTCCTACCGCCTCCACGACGACCGCGTACGTGGTGGCCATACTCGGCGGGAGGGCCGACACATGCAGCACCTGGAAAGCCCCCCCCGAAAAGCGCACGAGGATACGCCGGCGGCTAGTCCGGTCGATAGAAAACCTGTAGTAATTCTGCGCATCGGTATAACGGAACACGACGCCGGCCGCCCCGTTTCCGGGCATGTCAAGATTCATCGTCAGTCGGATGTCTGCCGCCGCGAGCGGGGGGCCGAGCGCGAGCGTGCCGCGCGACGGCTGCTCAAGTGGATGACCAAGTGGCGTCGAATCCGGCGTCATAAAGGCGCCAGTCTGCGAGAGCACGCCCAACGTGGCGCTCCATTGCGGGGCACCCTCTCCTGGTGGGACGACAAATGAGAGTTCAGATAAGTCGGCGAAGGCCGGCTGCCACTGCAGGGTGGGCGTGCCGTCCCCAATCTCGTCGGCGTCCAGAAAATTGCCAGTCCATAGCGCGGTGCCGGCTGGGAGGTCCCCGGCATCAGGGCTCGGCACGGTCCGCCGTTCAATGGCGAGGCCGGTTAGGTCGCGGTCCTCGAGAAGGAGCACAGTTGCCCATTCATGCTGCGGATCCGGTGGGGCGCCCGTTGCAAAGCCGATCTCCGCAAACTTGGCACCTTTGGCCGGCACAGGCGACGGAACTGGATCGGCTGAACTCGTTGCCAGCACGGTTCGCTCCCAATCGATCGGCTCTGCCGTGCGAACGAGAAGAGCCATGGTCTTTCCGCCTGTGACCAAGCGCATTGCCTCGAACCGACCGATGGTCTGCCGGGCGGCGGGACCAAGCGCACCATCGGCGACCGCGTCGAAGGCACGTGCCTCCGGCTCCCCCGGTGCAGACCTTGCGGCGGGGTTGGTAGGGTCGATGGCCAAGACGCTGGCGATCGCGATCGGCGCCGCATCGGCGGGCACCGTCGCGATCGCGCGGTCGTCGCCGCTCAGCACATGATGCCTGAAATCAGCGAAAGCGGACGTGGTGAACTTGAATCGGTAGACAATCGGTGCCGTCGTCCGCAGGTCGTCCACTCGGACGTCGGCAAAACGCGCGCCGGCATTGGCGGCAGCGTAAAGAGCGGCCGTGCCGCTGGCCCATACCGAGTTGGCGATATCGAAGGTGAGGTCACCGTCGATGTATACCCGCAGGTTCGCTCCCACCGCTTCGATCGAAATCTGCAGATCAGAGTTCAGAGGATACCCGCCCGCCGCCTCGGCAAGGACCAGCGCGGATCCCGGATACACCAGCACGACTTGGCGGAGGTTGCGCTGGCGGTCGAGCTTCATGAGATAGCCGCGGCTGCCTTTCATCCGGACGCCTAGCCCGATGATCCCGTTGCCAGCAGAGCGTACCAACGCCGCAAGCCGGTAGTCAGTCCAAGCTGACGGCTGGTCGGGATCGCCGGAAGCTAGGCGGAAGGTGTCCGCGAGCGATAGCAGCGTTCCGCCGGGGAACGGGGCGTTGCGCGCGGCCGGTCCGCTCGAGACTGCAGCGGTCTCCTCAACGTAGCGGCTAGCGGGCGCGCTGCTCTCCCCAATCCTCCAGATCGACGGCGCTCCGTCCGAACCTATGTCGAGCACGCTCCAGGTAAAGATGCCGCCTGTCAGCGCCGCTCTGCTGCCCGAGGCGGCCGCACCCAGCGCGTAGCCGTCGAAGGTGTCGTGCGCCAGCAACGGCAACAGCCGCGCTTCGTAGGTTGTCATGGGATCAAGCACGAATCCAGTGGCACCGACTGTCTTGTTGCGGGCGACGGTCCTAAGATCGACCGTCCCCGTCGTGCAATGAGCATGGTCGAGCACCTCTAGCCAACGCCTCTCGGAGTCGGTCAGGTCGATCTGGTCGGTCCGTGCCCACCGATTCGGCAGTACCGCCAGTCGGCCGTGCGCGTCGCGGACTGGCCGCTCGTTCATATCATAGAGAACGAGCGACAGGTCGCGTCCCTCCAGCGCGTACATGAGATCGACGTAGTTTACCCCGAAGATGACGCCCGCATCGTAACCACGGTAGACCGGCCGGGGCAGGATGGGCGGTTGTCCCGGCGGTGGAACGGTCGGTGGAATCGTCTGGCGAACATAGCGGGATAGGTCTTCGAGCCCGGTCGCTATACTCGGCGGCGCGGTGGCGCCGCCGGTGCCTGCGTCCGGAATAAGAGCGTTGCCCGACGGCGCCAGCGCGGAAAGTCCAGGTGGCCCCTCCGTACGGAAATACGATAATTGTGTGATCGTGCGGGTTCCGGCAAAGGCGTCCGGCACCTTTGAGCCTGGCGGCAGTCGGACGCCGAGTTCGGTGACAAGTTTGAGGCGGAACGTAGTATGTGGCGACAGAATGTTGTCATCCGCACTCCACCGCACGAGCTCTTCGAGGGTGTGCTGACTCATCGCTTTCCACTCCGCCTGTTCACCAGCATCGAGGCCGATGAGAGCGCACACTTCGAGGACGCAGAAGCCGTCGCCCTTAGCCAAAACGACAAGGTGGTCGACGCCCCGCCCATCAACTACGGCTGCACCATCTTTCGCTGAAGTGCTTGACAGCAAACGCTCGCCCGCGTCGTAGGCATTGACGTAGACCGCAGCCGTCTCGCGCGCCGTGTCAATGAAGGTTCGTACGACGACTTGCTTCACGTCCCGCAGCAGGAGAATCTTTGCCTCGCTACCAGGCGCGAAGCACAAGCCTTTCACCGCGGCGTCACGCGCCGCGAGCACATGGGCCGCAACGATGGGCGGCGGAGGCGCCGTCCAGGTTACAACAAACGCGTCGTTGTCAGGGCACGTCCACGGCGGCGTCAACCGGTCGCCAGAAGCATATGCAGAAAAATTGCAGCAGACCCAACGGTCCCTCGGGAGGTCGACGCAAGGATAGTCTGGGAACATTGAGACGAACCAGTCCGACCAAAACTGGCTGATCGTCCGGCGGGTGAAGCTGAACGGTGTCTTAGCCCAAACTCGCAGCTTGGTCTGCCCTGGTCCAGGGCCGTCGCCCGGGGGGGCCATGGTGGGCATCCAGGTTCCATAGAGAGTTGGCGGCGCGGCCGAAAGCGATGGGTCGGGCACTTTGCCGGACCGTGCGACAGCCTGCCAGGCGGTATCAGTCCAGCGATCGAGCCTTATCTCTGTCACTGCGGGCCGGATCAACACGGGTCCCTCGTTACTGGCGGGATTGCCGATCTGCGCCCAACCTGCGGGGCTGCCGGTCGGGTACTGTGGTTGCGGATTGACACCCACCAGGGCGTCATCGTGGACGGAGCAGCCGAAAGTAATTTCGGGCCGCGCGTCGAGTGGGACAACAGGAAGGATGTCCGAGTCGGGTGGCGCGGCGTCGAGTGCTGGCAATAGCAGACTTTCTGCGGGCAGCGGCCAAGTCGTGCTCACGAGCTCGTGACCAAGCGCGACCTCTTTCACCGTGGCCGGCAGCAGCGGCGGCTTAGCGTCAGGTCCCCACTCGAGCGGAAAGTCGACGTGAAAGTCGGGCAGTGGCCACGGCAAGCTCACGGACACGCTAAGGTCGGCGTGAATGAAGAACGGGTCAAACACACCCGCAGCCAGCGTCGCCGTCGCGTCCAGATGGAACCCGAACCCGAACACCGATACGCCGTATCCGCCATGCAGCGACATCACCCCCTGGAAGTAGGCCGGCTTGAGCGAGAGGTCGGCGTGCCCATCAATCCAAGCAGAGATATCCACACTGAGCGGTCCGAAACTCCAGTGCTTGTCAATGCCGGTCCAGGCGCCCGTGCGCAACCGCTGTCCCTCGATCATGAAATAGGAGTCGGCGCGGAAGATGCGCCGGAAGACATCAGCACTAATGCGGCGCTCACGAGGTTCGTCTATACCGAGATAAAGGTGCCAGGCTCCGGCATCATGGAAGTCGAAAAACGCCTCAAGCGAACCGTGAAGATCGATCAACTCGCCGCCGTCGGCAATCAAGTAGCGCGCATCGAGGCCTGCGGTGATGGTACCGACGCGGTTGTCGATGACCAGGAGGGTACGGAAAACGGGCTCGTCGCCAAGGTTCGAGCGTGACTTCAAGACATTGGCCCGTCCTTCGATGAGGATGATGGGACCCGGAAAGACGATGGCAATGAGCAGCCGGCCGGCGAACGTGAAGCCGTTGTCGGCTACGGTGCCAAGTGTGATACCAGCGCCGAGGCCGAGGCTACCCTTGGCGTCGGCCCACTTCCGGAGCCGCGCTACGCCGACACCCGGAGGGTCCCGATGATACCAGCTAGCCCCCGGCGGCATCTCGTACCAGGCCTCGGCGGGAGCGCGGCCAGGCTCCATGTTGAACGCAAAAAGGCCGGCGAGTCCGTAGAGACCCAATCCAGTCGACCATAGAGGGATCCCGACAGGCAGCTCGACGCCGACATAAATAGCGAAAAAGGTGAGATCGGCGGGCTGATCGTAGCCGACCACCAACTCGCCGTCGAGGACGAAATCGAGCGAAGTCAGCCTTAACTCGATGTCACCGTCGAAGCGGTACACGCCCGGCTCCGGCTGGCGCATCGCGACAAAGCCCTTGAATGACAGGCTCCCAGGAACCTCAAACTCGACGCCAACACCGTTGAGCGACAGCGACGGATTGAGCGCGCCGCCGGGCGACCACCGCACGCGCATGCCTTCGACCGAGGCGCCCGCCGGCAGTCCTTCGACGAGTTTGATGTCGCCATTGAAGCCGATCCATCGCCTGCCATCGCTCTCAGTTCCAAAGCCGATCTTGGCGATCGCCAGCTGGAAGCCATAGAAGCTCAGTACATACTGCTCAGGCAGGGCGAGCCATCCACCTTCGACGCAGACATGACCAGCGTCGTCGATCGTAAGCGCCTGGACGCGAAAGGTCGGCCACTCCAGGTCCGCAACCTCCAGCCGAATCGTGCCACTGAGCGAGACGAAGAACGTGTCGCTCTGGCGCCTGAGCGTGATGCTGTCGAGCGTCATCGCGAGAAGCCCAGGCTTGTTGATCGTGACGGGCCCGATGCCGTCCACGCTGTGCACCCCGAGCATGAGGTTCCCGGCCAGGTCGAATCCTGCTGTGACTGAGAGCGGCTCGTCGAAAAAGGGAAGCGTGATGTCGCCGATAAGTTCGACTCCGATCAGCGCGTTCTGTTTCAACTCGACCGAGAAAGTGCTCGGTGTGAACGGAAAACCGGCCAGCGTACCGCTCGCTGGCGCCCCAGCTAGCCGAATCCGTCCCGAGACGCCGCCCGAGCCGATGAGGAAGTTTTCAAAGGCGATGTTCGCGATCGGCACGGCGGTGGTGATTGCCGACGGCAGGTGCACGGTCAGGTTGCGGAAGACGACCCCGCGCCAGCTGTTGGGTAGCCCCAGCGCCTGGACTTCCGGCAGGCTCGTGGTGTCCGAGAGGTCTAGCGCAACCGAGCCTTCGATGACGAATCCCGAACCCGCCACCATCGCTGGAGCGAGCGTGAAGGCATTGGCGCCGTCGAACGTCACGTTCCAGTCCTGGTCGATGACAATCCCGGCGGCAATGGCGATCTCGGCAAAGGGCCGGCTGGGGTCATCCACCCATCCGCTGCTGCTCATCATCACGGGCTTGAGCATCTCGCGCGGAAAACGAAGCCGCATGCCGCCGCCCAGCTTCACCCTCAGCCCAGACGGACGAAACTCCGCCCCGAGCGTGACGCTCGTCGCGCTCGCGCCTCCAAGGATTAGCGCGAAGCCGTTCAGGCCGACAAGGCCGATGACGAGTTCCTCTGCGACCGTCAATCCGACTGAGAAGCTGCCACCGGGTTCCGGCGAGAACACCGTCTCTTGATAGTCGGTGACCAGTATTTTGGAGAGGAGCGCCGTGATGTCACCGCCGGGATCGAACCGGTCGATCGGGAAAAGCTCCGTCCGGAATGCCTTGGGCAGCGGTAAGCCTTCGAAAGCAGGCATGAGGTGGCTCCGGTTCAGACAAGCGCCGGCGGGCCGGCGTAAGGGTCGATCAAGTCGCGAATCGCGCGTGAGTGGCCCACAGGCGGCGGCGTGGTCCCGGGTCCTACCGGATAAAGAGCTGATTTGTTGAGTGGGTAGGGTTTGAGGTGACCGGCGTTCGCCGCCGTATCTGCCTTGAACAGCGCGAAGGATGCCACTGGATCGTCAAGCGTTCCTGGTGCTCGCCCAGTATGCTCCGCCCAGAGCGCCTTGCGACACTCGCGCGCAAAGCCCCCGACTGCGTCGACGATGCCGACGTGGACCTCGCCATCGTACGTCATGCTTCTCTGCCCGACATTCGTCGAGCCAATCAAGACAAGCTCATCGTCGACGATCATGAGTTTAGAATGAACGTAGACGTCGTCGGTGCCATTTTGGAGCGACGCCACGACGATGTCGCCAGGCGAGCCCGCCAAACGGATGGAGAGTAGGTAATTTACTCCGAGGTCGCGCTGGTACTTCTGGTAGATGTGCGCCGCATCTTCGGCATTACTCGGCGTCAGCACCACGACATTGACGCCGCGCCGCATCGCCTCGCCTAGTTGATACACGATGTCGACATCGCGGCCGGGGCTGGCTGGGCGTGAGAATCGCGGTGGGTAGTCCCACGGCAGGAAATACTGGTCCTCGATATAGAGGTAGGCGGAGGCCGTGCGGATCGCGTTAAGATACGAGGCCCAAATGGTGAACTCGCCGCGCGGCGACCAGCTATAGCCGGAGAGGGCGTTCGTGATGCCGAAGTTCCGCAGCACTTGGACGGAGTGCGTCCCTCCAGCCGGCGCTCCCCCAACAGGCGTCGTGATGAGCGGCTGCGGTGGCAGCAGCGGTTTCATGCCAAGGGTGCGGGAGCTGTCGTTCCATCGCTCGCGGAAGCACAGATCGAGATCCGCGACAGCGGGACCGGTGATCGCGACGCCTGTGTCGTGCGTTGGTGCACCGGCAGGGTCTCGGCCGACGACGAAGGTCGCGTGTGTCGAGTCGTCCCAGCGGGTCTTCGAGATGTCGATTGAGCCGAGCACCGCCGTACTGCCCCTGGGCATTTTAAACACAGCCACTTTCTGATGATTGCTCCCTGCCGGTGGAAAGCGATTGTCAAGGCACGCCGTCCAGATGCCGTGCTGCAGTCGAAGTCGGTCGATGGCGAGTCCATTGGTAACGACAGATCCAGTATGCGAGGAAAGGAGGGGATAGATGGCCGCGCCGGCCGTATGCGCGCTGCTCATATCCTCAAGCGCCGTTGGCGGAGTCGGATAGCCGAGCGGGTTGACGGCCTCGAACCGCCAGCCCGTATGATAGGCTTCCGTCAGCCCGGCTTTGACCATGTTCAAATGCCAGCGCTTCATGTATGACTTGCCGTCGATCAGCAATTCGACGGTATTGCCATCGGTCGAGACGGAAAGCTGGGGTCCCGATCCTCCAACCGTATGGCGACTCTGTGGGACGCCAAGTACATTACCAGCGAGGGGGAGAAACCATTTTGTCTTTAGTTGGTCAAGCGAAGCCATTGGTTCTCCGTGCTAGAATCAAACCGGCGTGATGATGGCCGGATGAAAAACGACATTTGTGTGGCCGACCTCGTTGAGGACCTTGAGGCGAAGGTCAATCTGCTCGAAAGTGCGATTCGATAGAAATACGTAGTCCGTTGTCCCGGGCGCAAGCCACGGCGACGCATTCTGAAACGTGGCCTCAGAAGCGGAGCGAAGCTGGACGAGGAGGCGGGTACGCTGACCCGCGTTTTCCCAGCTCAGGTGGATCGCCGGTAGCCGGGTTGCTCCGGCTGGGATCGGCGCCTCGAACGCAAACCTTTCCCCGGAATCGTCAATCCTTATCCATTCAGCCACAGTGATCGCAGGCGGCTCGGGCGGAAACTCGTCGAATGCTCGGGCCCAGATCGCCGTCGACGGCTCGGACACATTGCCGCCATGCCCGCGCGGGTCCGGATCTGTCCGGTCAATTGCCACGACCCGGTACCAAAGGTCGCAAAGCCCTGGTGCGGGATCATCGGCCCATTCGACAGTAACTGGACGATTCGCTGGATCGGGATCGGCCGCAATCGCCGCTCGGAACATCATTGTCCGCAGATCACGCGCATCAAGCTCGCTCGACGCCCGGTAGACCCGATATTCGAACAAATCGGGTTCCCGATTCGATGCCCATTGCAGCGTTACACGACGGTCGCCGCCGAGCGCATGCGTGATCGCCGGCGCACGAGGCGGCGTGACGTCGGGCAACCGCACCGGGGTCGCGCACGCGCCGAGAACACTTCGGTTCTGCGCACCGTCGACGAAGGAGGCGCGATAGAGTAAACGGTTCGTAGCCCGACCGTCAACTTTGTCGACATAGGCACAGCGCGCGGACGATGGAGCATAGCCGGCGGGATCGTCCGGGCCACGCCGGTCGGGCGCATCGGCAGCAGCCAACGGTTTGATGGTGACTTGGACAAAGGCCCGCTCGCATCCCTGTCGATTCGCGAGGACGCGCAGCGCGTCGTCGCTGAAGGCGCGGTAGAGGGCCATCGCACCCGGCTTCGCCGCCGCCTTCTGCGCCAGAGAGGGCCCGATTGGCAGAAGAGCTCCGATGGCATTAATTAGCTCGGCGACTTGCGCTTTTTTCTCTGGCGTCCAAATCGGCTCTGCCGCGACATCCGGAAATGCGGGGTCGGCAGCGGTAAGCGGCGTGCGCGGCTGTGCCGCCCAGTCGGCATCGAATACCGCCTCATCGAGCGCGCGCCAGACGTGTGCGGACAAGTTCGGCTGCGGCACCCAGCGGAAAGTGTGGTACGAATGGCCGTGCCAGTCTGCAGGCGTCGCGTAGACCCGGTCGCTGTCGACAATCGGCGACGGGGGGGCGGGCCGCTGCCGCCAAACCCGGAATACGCGCTGCGCAGGCGCGCACTGACTTTCGTTTCCGGGTCGCTCCGCGAATGGGCCCGCGCCCGGCCAACGGTCCGCTGTGCTGGGCGTGGAATCCGCGGCGGTCGCGCTTACATTGGCATAATCGATCACCTTGTCAAGGCTTGGGGCGAGCGGCACACCACCCGCCATCGGCCCGCCCCCCGCAGCCGGCAAGAAGACCTCGTAGATGCGGGTTCCGTCTCCCTCGTATGTGACGTTGTTGCCGTAGGCGCAGACGAAGAAACGGTCCTGCCATGCGGCCGGCTCTTGCCAGCCTGCCGGCGGGGCGGAGCCCCCCGACCAGTAGAGACGAAACTCCGACACGTTCGGAGCCCGCTGCTGCTGCTCCGGGCTCCAGCGCCATCGGAGACGCAGTCCGATCGTCGCTGCCCCCTCGGGACCGAGCCCGACTCGCCAGGCATCGTAGGCGGCGTCCTTCACAACGATGGGATCGTCGGGGTCGAGCACGTACGCCTCAACCCCTAGCGGCACGGGAGGCCGCGTTTTGTCGATGATGCGGACAGCCTGCGGATGGATCTCGGCGTCGACGCTGCTGCCGACGTAATACCAGGGCCGCGGAACCGGCTCCGGCGCCCACTGCCACCAACTGGCGTATGGGCTCCTCGGGCTGAACCGGCCCAAGAGATCAACCGCGACGAGTTGGTATGCGTACCATCCCTCGTCTAGCCGCAAATCCAGGTAGCCCGGCTCTTTCGGCGGCCAGGTAGGCAGTGCCGCCGACAGCGGGCCAGGTGCTCCAGCCGGACGGGCCGAGACGAGCGGCTGATTTTTCGTCAGCCAGTTCCGCGCCTCGGCCGGCACCACAGGCGTGTTCTCCGTGCCGCAGTCGGCGCGGTAGACATGGTGCATGACAGGCGCGCGTGGATCGAGCCAGCCAAGCACTGATGGTCCGTGGGGCCAGTCGAGACCGGCGCTCCCGGCCGCGTTTCGCACGACGCCAGCGTCGTCCCGGACCGGCCCGCCGGGGAGGGCGTAGACGACGGTGCCAGCGGGCGAGGCAACAGGAGCCTGCGGCTCAACCTGCAATCCAAAGACGATCCAGGCGTCGATCCCGTCATCGAAACCCGACTGAACGATGTGCGCGAGAACTTTGCGAGGATCGCCGCCAGACACGCCTACGTGGTCCGCAACAATCATGTAGTCGAATATTGCGCCTGGCTGCGCCGTCTCATCGGTCCAGGAAAGTCCGAGCATCTCGGCGATCGGTCGATGGAGCGATCCAGCCATGACTATGTCGAGCGGGTGCAAGCTCCTGAGCGCCGGCGTCGTCCGGTTCGGAGGCGCTGGTAGCGGGATGGTGCGCGAAGCGGCCGTCATGGGGCCGGCGCCAGGCCCACCTTGGATCAGCCGGATGCAAGCGTCGTGCAAATCCTTAAATGCTGCGCCGGCCCAAGTCCCGGGCGCACCGTAGCGAACGCGGCCGACTGCCGCCGCCTCGGCAGCCGCCCGATCGACCGCGCCGGTCCATGCGGGGTAGTCCGGATGACGTGATGGCAGAGACAACGGTTGAGGACAGTGCGGTACCGGTTGCCACCCAGCCGTTGCGGCATCACGCAACTCGCCCCAGCAGATATCGAGAATAGCGGCGTCGCTGCCGCCGACGCGCACGCCGCTCATCCGGTCGGCGAGCAGCTCGACAACGGCGATCGTTCCCGGCGTGCCGACCGCTTCATGAGAAGCGACCGTCATCGCATCGGCGAGGTCGGTCCCGGGCAACTGGTCAAGCCCTTCTATGAGGATCCTTTGGTAACCGGTTCCGACCGGTGTAAAGCAGATCTGAAGCAGACGCAGCAGCCCTTGAACAGGCCGGATGCGCACCTGCACGATTTCTTCGCCAGCAATGCGGATAGTCTGCAGCTCATCGGCGGCGACAACGATGCTTTGCTGCGCTGAACTCCGCCCAGTACTGTCGAAGCCTTCAACGACGATAGCAGTGCCTACTCCGATTAATTGAATATCGACCGCGCCCGCGCCCCCCGGCAGCAGAACCTCAAGTGGCGCGCCAACGACCAGCATGGGCAGTCCGCCAAGCTCCTTAGACGGCACGGTCACCGCGCGAGCGGCACCGGCACGCGGTCCGCCTCCACTAATTTCGACGCCGTCGATCGTTATCGGTAGATGTACGAGCTTCGGCAGCGCGATAAAATCAATGCAACGGCGCGCTCTGTGCGGCTCACCAAACGCGATTTTGAGTCGAATCTGGCGCATCAACCGGTCCGTCGCGCGGTCAAAGCGAACATACGGACGGTCCCTTAGATCGATCCCCTGGACGCCCGGCGACGGCCAATTGCTGGTAAAGACGAGTGGTACCGGGCTCGTCAGGCGGCCGTCGCCGAGCAAGAGCTCGGTTTGCCCGGGATTCGGCGGCTGACCTTGCGCCGAAATGCAGACTTGGCGCACTTCCCTGTTTCCCCGCCGGCGGAACAAGAAAAAGCCGTGCCACGGAAACGCGCGCTCGTGCGATGTCGTCCAGCGCAGATGTATTCCGTCGACGAGCGGCGGTTGGTCGGCCAAAGGCGGATTGTCCCCGCGAATACCGAGCCCCACCATCACTAGACTTGACGATTGCAGCCCCAAACCCCTCTCCTGAAAGACCGACAACTACTATTTAACCTGTTAATTTTTTGATCGTGCGCTTGCGCACACGCATTCTCTCCAAAGAAATTAAAAAATACGCATCTAAATTATTTTTCTTAAATCATCCTTTTTAGTTACTTTATAAAATCCGGCTTATATGTCAAGCAAAAATGACGAGTGCGTGGCTTGACTCGCAGGTTCAACTCCAGTTCGCGATAGATCCGGTACACCCGCTTGTGATTCCAGCTAGTCGGCCCTGAAAAATCCGCAGACGCTGGTGCAGTAAGGCTCTGAGGTCAGAATGGTGTTGTGGGATTTGCAAGAGGCAGGCATATTGATGCGAGATTCCTGCAAATTTCGACGAGGTTCGGATGGGTCCAAAGACGCTGGTGTCTGAGGGGGATTTATTCCGCCAGCCGCTGCGCGAGCAGATCAACTTGAAGCATCCGTTGGTTCGCTTGGCCGATCTAATTGACTGGGACCGATTGAGCACGGCGATGAGCGCGAGTTTCGTGTCGCAGCGCGGCTGAGCGGCAACGTCGCCGCGTTTGATCGCAGGGCTGCTGTACTTGCAGTATGCGTTCGACCTGTCGGATGAGGATGTGATTTGGCAATGACTGAAGAACCCGTATTGGGTACGCCAGGAGACCGGCAAGGTGTAGGTGGTGAGAGTCCACTACGATGAAGGCATAGCGAGCCACATCGCCCCCGAGCCGTGCGCGGGCATCCGTGAGGAGGTCAGCGAAGCGTCGGCAGGGGAATGTGCAGGCCAGCCATGGAGCCACGAAATGGTTGATATCCCGAATGCCGACGCGCTCCAGTACGTGGAAGGCAATACGAGCGGGCGCGACATCGCGAGTGCCTGCCGATCCGGCGTGGTCGTAGAACCTGGCATGCACGCAAGCGCCTTCACGGGAGGCGGGAGATCTCACGTCTGACCTGGCGTGGTAGCGATATTGGCCAGGCCCGCATCGGGAAGGCGAGGAGCCGAAGCCGATGATGCACGGGCGTGAGAAGTCAGACTCCGCCGTAGTAGCGAAAAAACCTGCGAACAAGGCCGGTAAACCGGCCGCGCAGTGGGTGGAGCCAAGGGCGGGGACCGAGGGGAACGCGAACCAGAATCGCACGTGCCGGGCGCAGATCGTGTCGCGCGATCGCGCTGGTATTGACGCCGAAGGCATCACGCGTGGCGCGCCGCAAGCAATACAAGTGGCCGACCGATGGCATCTGTTGAAGCATCTTGGCGATGCTATTGAGCGCGCGCTAAGTCGCTGTCCAGCCAGCGGCCTATCCGCGAAGTTGCACGCTCGCTCGATCATGAAGACGCTTGTCTCGCATTGCCAGCGATCGAATCGAATTGGCCCGGCGTGGCAACCACATCGCGCGCAAAGGAGCAACAAGCGCAGCGGCGCGAAGCGCGGCTCGCACGCTACGAATCGGTCATGCGCCACCATCAAAGTGGGATGGCAATCCGCGCGATTGCGCGCATCATGGCATTGGATCGGCGTACGGTGCGGCATTGGATCCACGCCGGTGGGTTTGCGGAGCGGGCGCAACGGTCACCCGCGGTCAGCAAGTTGGATCCCTATCGCCTGAGGCTTCGCACAACATATTGGCAAAATGCTCTTCTATTGCCATCAATAGCACGTGAAATTGGCTACCCTTCCGCCTGCGGGGAAAATTTCGCTTCACGCCCGTTATCGCCCGCTGCCGTACCACATACGACGATTACACCACCTGGTAATGTCCGGCACAACATGCGGTTTGCCTGAATCGACATGCCGCGTCCATCGCGGTGATGCAGGAAAGAGAAAACGCCCCCTCCAGCGAAGTGTAAGGTATGCGAGACTGTCTCATGCACACGCACGATTTCATGCCTTAAGATCTGCGAGAGATCATCGATCTGCACTCGCCGAATTTCGACAAGGGTGGCACTGATATCACCCGATTCGGAGACAAGATATTTATCCCCTTCGGGTCCCTCGACGAGATAACTGCCGTCCGGGAAATCGGTTCGTATGCTGTTGGGAAGATTGACGAACGTCATGCGCGGTGCCACAGCCGATGTGGAATGCGTTGCTTGGAATAAGTTCCGATCATCGCGGGGCTGCTGTACTTGCAGCATGCCTTCGATTTGTCGGATGAGAAGATGATCACCGATCTCTCCGAGATCCGTTTGCGCTGTCCAAGCATCCACTTATGTTAACGGAAGCGCATTACATCGCTGACTAGCGCGCTTGCGGATTGTTCGCGTCGCCGACCCACCGCTTCGTGTTGTTCAGCGCGTACATCAAGTTCCAGAACTTGTTGCTCATCGCGTTTCCTCATTCAATAATCGTCTGAAACCGAGCCAGCGCGTCCTCAACCACTTCAACTGGCGCACGTTCGAGCTTACGCGCGCCGCGTGCCTCCAGGTCGAGCATACGCGCCATGTTGACGAGCGCTACACCTTGCGTCTCGGTTCCAGAACCGGAAAGCGGTACGGCGAACCCAGCAAAGCGAGCCGATGCGCCGCCTTGGGTGATCGGGGCAACGAGCGCCACGCCCAAGGCGTTGAACACCGCCGGAGATAGAACGAGCGCCGGGCGAAAATCGCCTTGCTGCTCTCGCCCGACAGTCGGGTTTAGGCTCACCCGCACGATATCACCGCGCTCGAACTTGACCCTCCTCACCAAGCCTCACGCCCCACCGGTTTGACCTCACTCCATGCCGCCATGTCCTCCGGAAAAAAAGCCTTCGTGTCGCATTGGGCAACAAGATCATCCAGCGAATACTTGCGGCGGGCTGGGGCCAGCATTACGCCATCCGGACGCACGTCGGCGTTTAGTGAACTGCCGATCGACGCGTTGATCTGCTCGAGCAGCACACTCGGCAAACGAACTGCCGCGCTATTGCCCCATTTTTGAATCTTGAGTTCCATCGCAACCTCCTAATGTTTATCCATTGTAGAAACACACGACAAGATTGGCAAGCGCTTTGTGCCTTTAAGTAGGGCGGTTGACGCCATAAATCAGTGTATATGCGGATCTGGCGATTGCCCGGATGTGACGCGGAAAGACCCCATGGTTTGAAATACAGCCTGTTCTATGGTCAGAGCGGCACAAGCGTCATTGGCTACGGTAATAAACGCAGCCAGGGCGACCATCGCCACTATCGTGACCGTGAAGTACCCTACGTTTTTTTGATGGCGGGACAGATGGTGAGGGACTTTTGGGGGGAGGTTGGACGCAAAAGGAGCGGAAAATGAGCAAACTGACAGTCCATGTGAGTGGCGCACGTGATATGGGACAGCGGTTCGTGAATGCCTTTGAGCGCACGGCCAGAGGCGAGCATTTTAAGGAAAGTCACGTCACGTTTCTCTCGTGGCAGGAAATGGTGGCGGCGCTGACGCCAAAACGGCTGGGGCTGCTACGCTATTTGCACCGAGAAAGCGCGGATAGCGTCAAAGCTTTGGCCTGCGCTTTATCGCGTGACTACAAGCGCGTGCAGGCTGATGCGGTAGCCCTAGAAATTGCCGGTCTGGTCGTGCGGGAAAACGGCCGCTTGACGGCGCCGTGGGAGGCACTGGCCGCTGAGGTGGCCTTGTAAGTGATGTGCTCGATGAGCACGCCGCCATTTCCCCTGAAATGGCGCTACCATTGAGGCCTGGTGTAGCGTTCCTAATTGGGTCATCCGGCTCCGACGCTACAGGATCCATCCTTCGCGCAAGCGTCGCCGAATGTCGGTGACGGCGTCACCTAGTCTTTTTGAGCGCACGCGTCGGCGGGCGTGGCCGCCCAATAGGGCCGGTGGTCCGACCCGATGCGGACTTAGTTGGTGTGCGCTGCCGCACGCGCCGCACTTTTTCAGCGTCGGCATTTGCGCGCTACAGCGCGGCTAAGTTGCCTTCCAGCGTGCCAATGTGCTGGCGTGCGTCCCCCAGTTGCGCCTGCAGCGCTTGCCGCTCAGCGCGGCGCTGGGCGTCACTTTCGTCGGCGCGTCGCACCGCCGCATCCTGTTCCTTGATCAGGCGCGCGCTGATGCTGCGCTCATGCTCGGTCTCCAAGAGCGCGCGCTTTTCGGCCGCTTGCAGCCGTGCTTCGGCGCGCGCGGTGTCGGCCCGCAACTTATCGAGTTCGCGGGCAAAATCGGCGCGCGCCTGGGCGAGCGCCGCGTCCCGCTCCTGTGCGTCGCGTTGCAGGCGCTCGACTTGCGCGTGCAGCGTCTGGCGCGCTGCCTCAGCCGCCACCAGCGCGCGCTCGAGTTCCTGCAGGCGTGCCTGTGCCGCGAGCCGCGCCGCGCGGTGTTCTTCAAGGGTGCGTTCGGCGTGCGCGGCAGCTCGCGGGCGGCGGCTACTTCGGCGGCGGCCGCGTCGCGCTCGAGGCGCATTTCATCAGCTTTTCCGCGACCTGCCAGCGGTCTATTCTCCGCCTGGCAGCTTGCTGTTTTTAAGCTAGTGGTTCGTTGCCGACCGCGCGGGCCTCCGGCTTCTGAGGGCATCTTAATACCAGCAGGCGCACCGATGCCCGGGTTTCGCGTTGCGCTAGTAAGTGCAGTGGCAACCCTTCTTCGTTTAACCGCAGGGTGTGGTTTTCATTGTTCAGTGGCTAGGCGCGCAACGCCTATTTAGGCGTCACGAGCCGCAACCCCGGCAGGTCGGCAAAGTCGGCGCGGTTAAGTGTCATTAGCGCGTCCCCGTGCTCGATCGCCTGCGCCGCGATCCACAAATCATTGTAGCGAGGCCGCGGTGACCGGCCAGACTGCTTGACAGCGGCCGCAAGCACGCCGAACGCAGCGGCAGTCTGCCGCGACACCTCACGAATCGGGCGCCGCTCGAGCTGTTGTAGATAGGCTGCACGCACGGCTCGCTCAACAGGATCCGTGCAGGCCTGCACACCAAATCCAAGTTCACCCAACGAAATGACCGAGATGAACACGGATGCATCGCCAGCGAGTTCAATCACGGTTTGCGAATCCAGCGTTTTTGCGGCCAACGCAACCCAAATGCAGCTGTCAAGGATTACGCCCATGGATCTCGCACGCTGTCATCCAAGTCAGTACGGCTGTCAGCGAGCCAAGCCTGGGCCTGCAGCAGCGTGAGCGCTACGGGCAGCCCCGCGAGCGCTTGGGCAGCGGTCATGGTCGGCTCGGGGGGCACAATTCGAGCCACCGGAACATGGTTGCGCTCGATGATGACGGTTTGGCCTTGGCGCGCGACGGTATCTAAAACCTGACGGGTTTGTCGGGCAAGCTCGGTGGCGGTGATTGCCTGCATGTTGACCTCCGAATAAGGATCAATACGTATTTTACGTATCCTGTCGCCTTATGTCGATTACATATTTCACAAGTGCGCGTGACAGCCAATTACAGCGACATTACGCGGTTGGTCGCTGCGTCAGTTCAGCGTGCTCTCGATGCATACCTCGACGTACTTGGTCTGCGCGAGGATGACCGGCCCGACGATGAGCCGCCGTCACCCGGGTTTCGGATATAAAGGAGACAATCGGATCGGAAATGCGCGCTACGCACACGACTGACTGAATGCTAAAAGTCTATGCGTCGATTTTTACAACGGCGTCTCGGCAGTATGGCAAGTTTTCTTGAGCAAAAAAAATCGCGTCCGAAAGCTTTGCTTCCTGACGAAGTGCTCAAGTGCATGGCTCGGTTGTGGCAATTCGATATGCCTTTGGAGAGCGTAGACGAGAACCGACTGGATATGGACTGATAATCACGATCGCCCGAACATGGTCCTGGGCGCATTGACGCCAAAGTCGTGGCTGGCCCTGGCCGCATAAAAAGACGATAGGGTAAAACAAAACGTTGCCGATCAAGCCAGATGGCACTAAAATGTATTGCAAATGTAATACATGAGGGCGCCATGATGAAGACAGCGACACTCCCAGCACTGCGTGTCGAGCCCACGCTACGACATG